>NZ_JBEXYL010000109.1:0-26176 GCF_040630895.1 Streptomyces sp. NPDC005728 | reverse complement strand
CCTTGACGTTGTTGCCGCTCGGGTAGACCGAGTCACGGGGCATGACGGCACGGTCCGTGCGCCCGGCCTTGACCTGCTGCACGGCCTGCCCGCCGGTGAGGGCGCCCAGCGCGTGGACGTAGTCCAGGTCGTGCAGTTGCCGCCACAGCCGCTCGGCGCCGCGCCGGGCCAGGGTGTGCTCCTCGCGGACGCTGCCCGAGAGGCGGATCACGTCCTCGGCGCTGTAGGTGCGCTCGATGCCCTGCCAGCGAGGATCGGTGGCCCAGCGCCGCGTGAGCTCCTCGGCCGCCGTCGTCTTCGCCTCTGCCATGGCTTTCACCGTCTCCCTCGGTTGTACGGTCTGCCAATCCCATGGGTTTGCTTCCCCGGAAAGGCACTGTGTGTCTTCATCTGAGATGCGGCCCGCCAGCCTGCCGCGGGGCTGAGCTGAGCAATGCTTGCCCGGCAGCGCGGCAGTGCTGCCGGGATCTCCGACGTCAGGGCATGAATCGCGCCCGGTGCAGTGCCCGCGCCGCCGGAGGTCCGGCGGGCCGCCCTGCAACTTTGACAGTGGCACTTAGTGCCAACAAGCAGGGATGGATGCCAACTTCTGCGAATCTTCGCGACCTCTTTTGCCAAGATTGCGAATGAGTATCCGAACCCCTTGTTCGCGTACGCTGGCGACCGGCTCGGACAACGCCTGGACCACCGGGCCGGGACCAGCGAGGAGCGCGGTGAGCAAGATCTACGCGGGCGCACGGCTTCGGCGGCTGCGCGAGGAGCGCCGAATGAGCCAGGCGGAACTGGCGCGTGTCCTGGCCATCTCGCCGAGTTACCTGAACCAGATGGAACACGACTCCCGCCCGCTCACTGTCCCGGTTCTGCTGCGGCTGACCGAAGCCTTCGGCGTGGACCCCGGCTTCTTCGCCGAGCGCGACACCAGCCGGCTCGTGGCCGACCTCAGGGAAGCGCTGGCCGGCGAGATCACCGAAGCCCGGGTCACTTCGACCGATCTCGCGGATCTCGCCTCCCGGATGCCCGCAGTCGCCCAAGTCCTGCTCAGCCTGGGCCGCCGCAACCAGTTGCTGTCCGAACGGCTCGCCGGAGCAGCGGACGGGCGGGACACCGAGCAGGAGACTCCGCGCTCACCTCACGAGGAGATCCGCGACTTCTTCTACCGTCGCCAGAACTACCTGCATGAGACCGACCTCGCCGCCGAGTCGCTGGCCGAGGAGATCGGCATCAGGCCGGGCGACGTCCTCCGAGCGCTCACGGAACGACTCACCGACGCCCACGGCGTTCGCCTGGCAGCCGAGACCGGTGATCGCCTGCATCACTACGACGACCGGACCCGCACCTTCCACCTGTCCAACCGGCTTCGACCGGGACAGCGTGCCTTCCGTATGGCGACCCAGCTCGCCCTGCTCGAATACGGCGACGAACTGGACCGCCAGGCCGGTGAGGACTTTCCATCCGGTTCCCCCGCTCGCGCCCTGGCTCGCATCGGTATCGCCAACTACTTCGCAGCCGCGCTGATCCTGCCGTACGGCGACTTCCATGCGGCGGCCGAAGACGTGCGCTACGACATCGAACGCCTCACGGACCGATACAGCCTCGGCTACGAGACCGTCTGCCACCGCTTGAGCACTCTGCAGCGCCCGAGACTGCGCGGGGTGCCCTTCTCCTTCGTCCGCGTCGACCGGGCCGGCAACATGTCCAAGCGTCAGTCCGCGACCGGCTTCCACTTCTCCCGGGCCGGCGGCACCTGTCCACTGTGGAACGTCTACGAGGCGTTCGTCGCCCCCGGACGCATCCACGTTCAGGTCGCCGAAATGCCCGACGGGCAGCGCTACTTGTGGACGGCCCGTGCCATCACCCGGCACCGTGGGGGCTGGGGCGAGCCCGGCAAGACCTTTGCCATCGGCCTCGGCTGCGAGATCCGCCACGCCCACCGCCTCGTCTACTCCGACGGCCTCGACCTCACCAACGCCTCCGCCGCCACCCCCATCGGCATGGGCTGCCGTCTGTGCGAACGCCTCGACTGCCCCCAGCGCGCGGTGCCGGCCCTGGGCCGCCCGTTGCGGATCGACCCCAACAGCAGCGGGTTCGTGCCGTACCCGGTCGAGGACCCCACCGGAGTGGGCTCTGGATCGGCGCCGACCAGGTGAAAGCATGGCCCGCGGCACTGCGTTGAATGCCGCGATGATTCCCTCGCCTCGCTCTGCGTCACCGCTTGACTGCAGGCTCAACTAGGGGGTCATCGAATTGCCGACCCGTCTGGGGGGACCTGGCGGTGTCCGTCACTGGGAAGAGCGTGCAGAGGGACGCGAACTCCTTGGCGTCGGCGTGCAGTGACGGCTGAGCGCACCGGCCAGGGCTCGTCATGGTCAGACCCGCCGTGTGCGGGCGGCGCGGCCACGGCCAGGGGAAGGGAGGCGACAAGAGCGGTCGCCGCGGCACAGGCGACGAGCAGGTAACGACGCATCGAGGACGTCAGCCTTTCTGGTGGGGAACGAGCCCCATGACCGGTGTCTGATCGCGTCGTGCCGTCCAGCGCGGGGTCGCGGGAGCGATGTCGCCCGGAGGTTCATCCAGTCAGCGGCCTGCGGACCGGACTTGGGCCGTGCGCCACCGCAGGCCACTGCTCGGACGCGCAGGAGTTTTGGGCTGGCATGTCGGAGGCGGCCAGTAGCCTCGGACACCATGGGCATTCAGATCGATGTCGTGGTGGGTTACCCGATCAACGATGAGGTGGAGAGAGTGCTCGGGTTGGCCGAGGCGGTCGGCGAGCCCGTCACTGTCTCGTTCATGTGGGAGGGGCGTGAAGAGGCGGAACGCGTGGTGCTGGTGCCCGCGGCGACGCTGGCGCTCTGGGAGCATTGGGCCCCCACCGCCTACCCGACGAGTGGCGCTGGGGAAGAGAACCGGGCTGTGGCGCAGGGGCCGGAACTGTCCCACCCAGCGGAATTCGGCGCGTTCACGCTTTTTCGTCGGCGCGTAGGAGGGCGCACGGCGGTTGCTCGCAAAGGCGTGGTGGTCGCCGAGCTACTGGACCCGGACGAGGCGCACTGGCTCCAGGAGAAGGCCCGTAATGTCCGCCAAGGCTTCATGGATCCGAAGCAGAAGGCGGCGTTCGAGGAGTTCCTTGCCCGTCAGGCAGCCCTCGATGATCAGTGACGCGCCGACTCATGCTTCGTGGCTTCACCCGCCAGTCCGGCAGGGACGTCCCGGCCGGACCCGGCGGACCTCAGCCGCGAGGACCTGGGGGACGGCTGGACGGACCGGCTGCTGTTCCAGATCATCGCCGCCGTGATGCCCGGCGCCCGCGCCGTGCTGCGCCGAAGCTCGTTGGCCAGGCGCTCCGGATCGAGGTCCGCGGCAAACAATCGTTCCGCGTCGAGGGGGCCGGCAGCGGCCGTGTCCTGGACTGCCGTCACTGTCGCCAGTCTCTCGTGTTCCGGCAGCGAGGCGTGTGCGGAGGAGTTGCGTTCTCCCAGGACCCGCGCCGGCTTCTCCGGCCCCGCCGGCTTCGGCAGTGGCCACACCGTGTCAACCACGAGCCCCGCCCCGGCCTCGGACTCGGCACCGCCTTCGCGACCGTCTGAACCACCGTCGACGCCAGCCGGAGGACCACCGCTTCGAGCCCGTGCATTCCCGACGAGCCGGGGCACCGTCGGATCGGAAGCGACCGGCCCGAACGCGGCGGGCTCCGCCAGCAGCACCCCGCCGGCCTGCGAGACCACTCCCGATCCGCCACCCGATATCCGGACACGGGGACAGGACCCTGACAGAGGATGCATCTGATTCTCCGATCGGTGCACCTGAGACCCTACGGCCCCGGCGTGAAGTTGCGGGTGGAGCTGCCGGGCAGGGCCACTCATCTCAACGCCTACCGCTCCGGCGACGTGGATCCCTGCACAGCTCGGCGATGTTTCGAGAGCCGAGTCGACCAGCACCTCCACCAGGTGCTGCCTCCCGCAACGGACAAGCCGTTCTATGAGTGACCACGACCGGTCTGCCGAGGTGACCAATCCCGAGACGCTCCGCGAAGTGGTGGGCTCGCGGCCGATTCAGGCGCCAGCGGCCGTGACGACGGCGTCCGTGGCAAAACCGAGGAGGAGGCCGGCCAGGATGCACCAAGTGGTGAGTGTCTTGAGTCCGGTCTTGCGGGCGACCGCCAGCAGTTCGATGACGACGTAGAGGATCGAGCCGGCGGCGAGACCGAGGAAGGCGATGGACAGGGTGTCGTTGACCAGGTGCTGGCCCACCAGCGTGCCGACAAAGGTGGGGCCGCCGCCGATCAGGCCGAGCCACAACAGGGTGAGCCAGGACGGGCGTTCGCCCTCGGCGGCCAGGGGGGCGACGATGCCGAAGCCCTCGGTGGCGTTGTGCAGGCCGAAGCCGATGATCAGCAGGAGGGCCAGGGAGATCTCGCCCTGGGCGGCGGAATTGCCGATGGCCAGGCCCTCGGCGAAGTTGTGCAGGCCGATGCCGGTGGCGATCATCAGGGCGAGTGAGCCCGCCTGGCTGCGGGTTCCCGGCGCCAGCTCGGCGGTGGCGGAAGCACCTGGCCCAGCCGGCCGTGCGGTCGCGGTCCGGCGGCGGGCAATCCAGGCGTCGTAGTGCACGAGTCCGGCCAGCCCGACGGTCAGGCCCGCGGCAAGGGTGGTGCCGCCCGAGGCGACGGTTCCCCAGTCGTGCTTGCTCAGTGCCTCGTCGACGGGTTCCCAGGCGTGAGCCAGTACATCCCAGACGAGGAAGATCAGGATGCCGATGGCCAAGGCGTTCAGGCCGGCCCTGAGGCGAGGTGTGGGTGTGCGGAGGCGGCCGATGGGGAGGCCGAGGTAGATGGTGAAGCCTGCGATGGCTCCGAGCAGGGCGATGTTCGCGCTGGACATGGGGACTCCGGTCTGATGTGCATGGGAAGCGCACAGAAAGTAAGGCAAGCAAGGCTTGCCTAACAAGGTGACGGAGTCGGTCTTTCGGAAACCTTGGCGAAGTCATTGCTGGAGACATGGCGAGTCTCGTTGCCTCCAGCCTCGGCTGATCCTCCGTTTCCGATCGACGGGCCGACGATGTCCGCCGCGTCGTCGAACGGCACAGCGAGGGCGTGGCCGGCGGCGCCCCCGAAACGGCTGCCGCCTGCGAGTGGTGGGTCGCCCCCCTGCCTGCCCATCGGTTTCCGCAGGTCGCGGCCCCGACACGCAACGATCACGCTTGTGTCGCGGCGGAGATTTGTAGCTCATTCCGGGCTTGACCCGGGTTTGACATTAGGTAAGCCTTGCCTAAATCTTGCTGTGAGTGATCTAGGAGTCGTCTGTGTCCGCGCTGCCCTCGAAGGCGTCCGTGTCCCCCCAGTCAGGGCCCGTGCGGCGGCTGGGGTTGTACGACGGATGGTGGACGGTCACCGCCGCCGCGCTCGCCGCCTGCCTGGCACTCTCGGCCTGCGCCTGGATATCCCTGCACCTGCGCGTGGACGCCACCCTCCACACCGCGGCGCTCTTCGTTCACCTGGCATCTCTCGTGCTCGGCTTCGGAGCCGTCCTGCCCGCCGACTACAACGCACTTCTCTACCTGACCGGGCGGTGCACCCTGCGCGACGCCTTGGACAGTACGGCCCGCCTCCACGTCCCCATCTGGACGGGCCTTGCCGGCCTCGTGGCCAGCGGAGTCATGCTTCATCCGAACCTCGGATCGGCTCCCACCCGCATCAAGCCGGGTTTTGTGCTCGTCCTCACCGTCAACGGTCTGCAGGCCGGCCTCCTGAACAGACGCTTGACGCACCTGGACGCCACCCCGCCCACAACGCGTCTCATGGCCTGGGGAGGCGCGACGGCTCTGGTGTCTCAGATCTGCTGGTGGGGCGCCGTGTTCATCGGCTTCCGCAACAGCCAGGGCTGAGCCTTTCCTGCCACCCGCCTGCTTCCGATGCTGCTGTCACCGGTGCCGCAACTGCGCAGGCTTGGTCGAGGACCGACGTATGGACACAGAGCTGCTGGTGGTGCCGAACTGTGCCAACGAAGCCGCGGCCCTTGACCTGCTGACTCGGGCTCTGTCCGACTCTCAGGCTGCCTGCGCGAGGTAGCACGGGGTGATGTCGTGCCGTTCGCGGGGCGGGCCTTGCGGCGGGTCAGCCGTCGGGTCGTCAGGGTTATGTCGGCCCATGTGATCAGCGATTCGCCGCACCGAATGTGGGGTGAGCACGAGTAGAGACCTGACTCCACGGCGACCCTCGGGACGGCGGTTCTGGCTGCCATCCATGCGGCGGGCCAGGGACGGGTGTCACGTGTACTGGAGTTGCTGCCGGGGTGAGCCTCTTTCCGGTCCAGGCGCATCCATCCCGCACCCGTCCGTCCCGTGGGCGGTGACCCGGCGCGCACGTCGCTCGCGCCTGCCGCCTGCCACCTGCCGCCGTTTCTGCGCAGTTCGGGGCTGCGTGAGGAAGTAGGCCCGGTCACTCGCCTGTTCGTGGAGCACCGGCCCGACTCGGGCACCGGTGCTCCATCTCTCGCTGGTCTCGGCGGCAGCCAGGTTCGGGGAGGCTGTGCCGGCCTTCCGCGTGCACCGCTGTGGTCCGGTTGCTTAGGGCCGTCCCCGTGCCGACGCCGCGCTGCTGTGGGTGGTGCGGCGACGCGAGCGGCCTGCAAGGTCGACGTCCGCAGAGGTGCTTGGGTGTTCCCGGTGAGTGTGGCTCTCGGCGCGCCGGAGGCGGACCACGGCGTCCAGCCCACCGCCGGGCGCTGCCACCAGGGTGACCTCACCACCGCCGGCGCGGGTGAGTTGCCGGACCATCGGCAGACCGAGGCCCGTGCCGTCGTGGTCGGCATCAGGGGCTCTCCAGAACCGGTCGAAGGCTCTGCGCCGTTCGGCCTCGGTCATGCCGGGCCCTTGGTCGATCACATGCAGCTCGGCCATGGGCGAGGTGCGGCCGGCTTCCCCCGGGGCGGAGATGATCGCCAGAGTGATGGCGGTTCCCGGCGGGGACACGCGCAGCGCGTTGGAGAGCAGGTTGTCGATGATCTGCTCCAGTGCTCCCGGTACCGCCCACACTCGAACGGCTGTGGCTCCGGAGACTACGATGCCGACCTGTTGTTCGTCGGCGAAGGCCGTCCAGATGGATGCGCGATCGGCGACGACGGCGTCGAGATCGACCGCCTCCGGCCTGATCGCGGAGTTCTCCAACCTGGCCAGCGCGAGCAGCCCCTGCACCATGCGACTGAGCCGCTCCATTTCCGCCAGTGCCTTGTCGAGGCTGTCCTGGGCGCAGGGGGCGAGGTGCGGCTCGAAATTCTCCAGGCGCAGGCGGAGAGAGGTCAGCGGGGTCTTCAGCTGGTGGGACACCTCGGAGGCAAACGCCTGCTGGGCCTGGAGCAAGTGCTGAAGCCGGGTCGCGGTCGTCGTGAACGACGCAGCGAGCCGCCGCAGTTCCGGTGGGCCGTGATCGGTGGCCGGTGGATCGGTGAGCCGGCCTTCGGCGAGTTGTGCGGTGGCGCGCTCCAGGGCCCGGACCGGGCGAGTGATCGAGCGGGCGAGGACGAAGCCGATCAGGGCAACGGTGGCCAGCACGCCCAGCCCGACGACAGCCAGAGCCAGCCAGGTGGCATGGACCTTCGCCGTGAGCGGGCCCAGCGCGTACACGGTACGCACCACACAGGGGACGGTGGCATCGGAGCCACCCGGCACAGTGACGAAGAGGACTTCGCCACCTGCCGACGGGTCGCTCCGGGTACCGACAACGGGTTGATCGCGCAGCGCGTCGGAGATGTCCGGCTCGGCGGACAGGTCCTTGCCGCCCTGGGCAAGAGCGGCGGTGTCGGTAAGGACAACACCCTTCTGGTCGGCGACGAGCACGCGACTGCCGGTTCGCCGCCCGTAAGCGCGGGCCAGATCGGGGAGGTCCGCCGCCAGGCCGTGCTCCATCTTCTCCTCGCAGACCGCGGCGAGCGTCATCGCCCCCTGCTGCGCCGCATGGGAGAAGCGGGACAGCTCGCTGCGGGCGTAGAAGATGCCGAACGGCACTTCGAGCGCAAGGAGGACGAGCAGTATGAGGCTCAGATGGCTGAGCAGGATGCGGCGCGTCACCGAGGCCCTCGGCCGTGCGTCGACTCTGCGGCGGCTGTGGCGTCGACGGGTGTCGGCGGCACGAGGCGGAAGCCGATTCCGCGGATGTTCTCGATCCAGGAGGAGTCGCCGAGTTTGCGGCGCAGCGCGGCGATGTGGACATCCAGGGTCTTGGTGGGGCCGAAGTAGTTCGGCTCCCATGCCGTGTCGAGAATCTGCCGGCGGGAGCAGACGGCTCCGGGGTCTTCCGCGAGGCAGGTGAGCAGGTCGAACTCCTTGGGGGCAAGGGCGACCGGCGACTGGTTGAGGTGCACCTGCCGGGTGCGGCGGTCGATGGTCAGCGGGCCGATCCGCTGGATGTGGGGTGTCCCGGGCCCTGCCGGGTCGTCCAAGGGCTCCCGCTCTGCACGGCGCGTGTCCAGCCCCGAGAGGCGGGTGCGGCGGGTGATGGCACGGATCCGTGCGACAAGCTCCCGTACGCCGAACGGCTTCGAGACGTAGTCGTCCGCGCCCAGTTCCAGACCGAGTACCCGGTCGACCTCGTCGTCTCTGGCAGTGATCATGATGATCGGCACCGACGAGCGGGCCCGGAGCGCACGGCAGACGTCGATGCCGTCCATGTCGGGCAGTCCCAGGTCCAGCAACACCATCGCCGCTTCCGGTGCGGCGAGGCCGTCGGCACCCTTTCGGGCGTGTTCCACGGTGAACCCGAAACGGCGCAGCCCCTCCATCAACGGTCCGGCCACCCGGTCGTCGTCCTCGATCAGCAATACACGCATGCTGGAAGGCTCACAGACTTTTGCCGGAGCGGGTGGCGCAAACGCCGGAACCTCCCCCGAGCCGGTGATCCTTTCTCCGCGGTCGACCGCGTTCACCACGGACGGAGTACCGCTGAAGGGCTCCGCGATCGCGACATCGCATACGTCGACGGCGCGGATCAAGGAAAGAGTTAAGGATTTCGAACACCGGCGGTTCCACCGTCGGCCCGACGGCAGGCAAGTCCGGCTCAGGAAAGACGAGTTGAGGGCCACCGTCGGGTCCGGTGGCCCCGATCCGAGTCGAAAACTGATCTAGCGTCAGGTCGTGTCCGCTGAAGTGTCCGCGGCGGAATCGGCTGGAGACGGGGAGGACACAACACCTCGCCGAAGGTTTCCGGGATCTCCGCTGTATTCGCTCTGGCTATCTGCTTGATCGACTTCCCGTAGCGTCGGTTGCACGGCCGGTGCCACTGGAGCACCGCGTGACAAACGCCCCCGAACACCTGGGACACCTCATGCCCATTGATGAACTGCGCCACATCCGTCCGGACCTGGTGGAGTCGTTCACGGCCGCGCTCCCGGGAGCACGGGCAACCGTGTTGGGCCGTCTGTGGGGCGCTTTCTCACGGGAGTCCCTGCCCGGTGTGATCGGACATCACCGAGAGACCGACCGTCTGGTGGTCGATCTGCAACGGGGCGGCTCGCTGTCGGCGGCCCAGTCCTGCGCCCGGCCGTTCGCCGAGATGCCGGAAGGCTTCACCGTGTCCGGGCCCGAGGGGCCGATCAGGGGGCCGGCGGATCTCCTGGCACAGCTCGGCCTGCGTACCCCCGCGGCGGAACTGCTGGCGACCGAGCTCGACAACAGCGTGGTCAACCTGGCCCTGGCCAGGGCCGCGAACACAGGCCGGACGGTTTTACCGAGTGACTCGGCGGACGCCGAGCAGGCGGTCGTCGACGGCCACCCGCAGCATCCCTGCTGCCGGACGCGTACCGGCATGTCGATCGCCGACGTGCTCGCCTACGCTCCCGAACACCACCCAGTCGTCCAGCTGGCGCTGCTCCGGGTCCCGGCCGATCGCTGGCAGAGCGCCGGCACGTGGCCGCGGGTGCTGCGGGAGAGCGACACGATCCTGGTGCCCCTGCATCCCTGGCAGCGGGACCATGTGCTCGCGCACCATCCCGACCTGGCCGTCGTGGAGGAGACGATCCCGGCCCGGCCGTTGCTGTCGTTGCGCACCCTGGCACCACTGGACGTCCTGCCCGGTTGCCACATCAAGACGGCGCTCGACGTGCAGGTCACCAACTACCGGCGCACCATTTCCCCGGCCGAGGTCGCCGACGGGCCCCCGCTGTCGGACCTGGTCTCGGCTCTCGTCGAAAAGGCCGGGTACGGCGGCAGCCTTCGCATCCTGCACGAGCTGGGCGGCGGCGCGGTGTGCGTGGACGGGCAGCCCTCCGCGAGCCTGGCGGCAATGATCCGGGAGTCGACCGAGCGTTACGTCGACTCCGGGGAGATCGCGGTCCCGCTCACTGCCCTCCACGCGACGGGCGCCACCGCGATCTCGGGAGATCCGGTGCGCTGGCTGGCGGACTTCGCCGCGCTCGTCCTGCCGCCTGCACTGACGCTGCTGTCCATGGGGGTGGCCCTGGAGGCCCACGGCCAGAACACCCTGGTCGTGCTGCGAGACGGACAGCCGGTGCGGGTGCTGTACCGGGATCTGGACGGCGTGCGAGTCAGCCCACACCGCCTGGCTCGGTGCGGCTTCACGTTGCCGCTGCTGCTCGGCACCCGCGCGGGCGATGACGTGGACGCGCTGCACACCAAACTGTTCGGCGCCCTGATCAGCGGAGTCTTCAGCGAGCTGGTCGACGTCCTCACCCGGACGCAGAAGGCTGATCCCCGAGCGCTGTGGGGTGCGGTGGCCGAGGTCGGCCGCCGGGTGTACGCCGACTTGCCGGACCACGAGGACGCTGCGGCCTTCTTCGGCGACACGATGCCGCTGAAGGCGACCATCGCCATGCGCCTCTCCGAAAACCCGGGCAAGGCGCAGTGGACGGCCGTTCCCAACCCGCTGGCCCTGTGCCGTTGACATCCGACACCGATCACCGATCGTCGTCCCACTGGAGCGACCGTATGACCACCGGTACTGCCCCCGACACCAGGTTCGCCACCACCGTCACCGCACCGGCCGGCGAACCGGTGGAGACGGCCGACGCCGTCACCACCCACACACTGCTCAACTGCCTGATCCGTGAGGTGTCCGCCCCCGAGCATCAGGTGACTGTCGGCAACGGCCACCTCCTGCTGCGCCTGCCCCGCCGAGGCATTCTGATGCGTTCCCGGCTGCGCCGTGTCTCGGTGATCGGAGCGCACCGATTCCAGGGCCCGGTGCAGCGGCTCGACAACGACACCTGGATGACCGTTGGCTGGGAGGAGCTGGCAGGTTACATCCAGGACGAACTGGAACTGCGTACGGGTGTCGCCAACGAGGAGTTCCTGGCCCAGGTTGCCGACAGCCGCGAGACGATCCGCACTGCACTGGAAGAGCGGGTGGGCGCCACGCCACATGCGGACCCGTACATCGCGTCGGAACAGTCCCTGGTGTTCGGCCATCGCTTCCACCCCACCCCCAAATCCCGCACGGGTGACCCGACGGACTGGCTGGCGTACGGCCCGGAGACCGGTGCGCGCTTCCGTCTGCGCTACCTGGCCGTGCGCCGCCATCTCGTGCGTGAAGAGGGCGAGCTGCACGAGATGGACGCGCTGTACCAGGCGGCCGACCCGGAATTCGCGATACTGCCGGTGCACCCCTGGCAGTACCGGCTGCTGCAGGGCCACGACCGGTTGCGTGCGGCGGTGGCCGCCGGCGATGTCGTCGACACCGGCGTGAGCGGACCGGAGCTGCTGCCGACCGCATCCGTGCGTACGCTGTACCACCCCGACGGCGACGCCTTCCTGAAGTTCAGCCTGAACGTCCGCCTCACCAACTGCGTGCGCAGGCACGCACGTTATGAACTGACCGGCGGCGTCGCCCTCAACCGGCTGCTCCAGCCCGTCTTCGCCGAGCTGGCGGGCCGCTTCCCGGGATGCGCGCTCCTGGCCGAGCCGGGCTACCGCACCCTCGACACCGACGGCGACCTCGACCTCCTGGAAGGTCTCGGTGTCGTTGTCCGCTCCGGCCTGCGCCACCATCTGCTTCCCGGGGTGACACCCCTGCTCGCCGCCGCGGTGGCGGACGAGTACCCCACCAGTTCGGCCCACGTCTCCCATCTGCTCGCGCGCGGTGACGGGGACATCCTGGCCTGGTGGGACACGTACCTGCGGCTGTTGCTGCCACCGGTGCTGGCCGCCTACTTCGAACACGGCGTCGTGCTGGAACCCCATCTGCAGAACGTCGTCGTCGCTGTGCACGCCGACGGCACTCCGGCGCAGATGCTCTTCCGCGACCTGGAGGGCACCAAGCTCCTGCCCGAGCATCACCAGCGCACCCTCGGCGACCTGCCGGACGACGTCCGAGGTCCGCTCACCTACGATGCCGAACGCGGCTGGAACCGGGTCGCCTACTGCCTCCTGGTCAACCACACCGCCGAAGTGCTCGGCGCCCTGGCCGACCTCGACCCGGCGCTGGAACCCGCCCTCTGGGGTCTGGTCCGCGACCACCTCGGCGCCTACGCCCGCACCGCCGCCCAGCCACCGCGACTGCGCGCCCTGCTGTCCGGCGTGCCACTGCCCGCGAAAGCCAACCTCCTCCTGCGCTGGTCCCGCAAGGCCGACCGGCACGCCACCTACGTCCCCCTGCCCAGCCCGCTCGGCGTGGACTTCCCCCGCGAGGTGATCCGGTGAGGCCCGCACTGCTCGACCTCGTCGGCAGGATGACCGACGACGACCTGCCCGCCTATGTCCACGACCTGCCGGGCCTGCGCGCACACGTGCATGCAATCCGGGCCGCACTGCCGGAACGTGTCGAGCTGCTGTACGCGACCAAGGCCAACTCCGATCCCCGGATCCTGCGGACACTGGCCGGGCACGTCGACGGGTTCGAGGTGGCCTCCGGCGGTGAGCTGAGCCACGTCCGCGGGCTCACTCCCGATCAGCCGATCTCCTTCGGAGGCCCCGGCAAGACAGAGGCAGAGCTGACCTTTGCGCTGCATGCCGGAGTGGAGCGCCTGCACGTCGAGAGCGAACAGGAACTGCGACTGGTCACCACCGTGCCGGGCGACGGGCCCGTCAACGTCCTGCTGCGCGTCAACCTGCCCGTGGACCTCGGTCAGGTCGCCCTCGCCATGGGCGGGCACCCCAGCCCCTTCGGTATGGATCCCGCGCAGTTGGACCGCTGTCTCGAGGTGATCGCAGCCGACCCGCGCATCCGACTGCGCGGCCTCCACTTCCACCTGGCCAGCGGACTCCAGGCCAAGGCCCAACTGGCCCTTGTCGACAAGGTCCTGATCTGGTCCCAGGACTGGGCTCACGAACGCGGCGTCGACCTGGCCGAGGTCAACGTCGGAGGAGGAATGGGCGTCGACTACGGGCATCCACACAAGGTGTTCGACTGGTCCGCTTTCGGCGTGGGACTGCGCCGGATCCTGGCCCGCCACCCTCACCTCACGCTGCGGATCGAACCCGGCCGCTCGGTCACGGCTTACTGCGGCTGGTACGTCACTCAGGTCCTGGACATCAAGTTCAGCCGGGGAGAGGCGTTCGCCGTGCTGCGCGGAGGCACCCACCACCTGCGCACCCCGGCCGCGAAACAGCACGACCAGCCCTTCGAGGTGATCCCCGACGACGCCTGGCTGCGGCCATGGAACCGCCCAGAGGCCCGTGACGAGCCGGTGACGCTGGTCGGACAGCTGTGCACGCCCAAGGACGTCCTGGCACGCCGGGTCATGGTCGAACGGCTGCGCGTAGGCGACCGTGTCGCCTTCGCCATGGCCGGCGCCTATGCCTGGAACATCTCCCACCACGCCTTCCTCATGCACCCCCAGCCGACCTTCCATCACGTCGACGATGTGGTGGTGTCCGTCCAGGGCGATCACGCCCGACAGATGTCATGAGGGCCCACCCTCGCATGCCCGCGCGTCGTACGAACGCAGACCCGGGCCATCCCGGGAAGACGGTCCCGAACGCGGTGCTGGCCACACTCACCGTCCGGCACTTCCGTCGCTATCTGCTCGGGCAGCTGACCTCCAACATCGGCACCTGGATGCAGCGCGCCGCCCAGGACCTGCTCGTCCTCCACATCACCGGCAACAGCGGCAGCGCGGTCGGCATCGTGACCGCGCTGCAGTTCCTTCCTCAGACCCTGTTCGGCCTGACCGGAGGCGTCCTCGCCGACCGGTACCCCAAACGGCGGCTTCTGCTGCTCACGCAGACCGCCATGGGGGTGCAGTCGCTGCTGCTCGGACTGCTGACCGTCACCGGAGCAGTGAATCTGCTGTCCGTGTACGTGCTGGCATTCACCCTCGGCACCGCCACCGCCGTGGACAGTCCGGCCCGTAACGCGTACCTCTCCGAACTGGTCACCCGCGAGCGCGTGGCCGCCGCGGTGAGCCTGAACTCCGCCCAGTTCAACGTGGCCCGCATCCTCGGCCCCGCCATTGCGGGCCTGTCCGTCGCCGCCTTCGGCACGGGCCCTGTATTCCTCGTGAACGCGGCCTCGTACCTGGCCGTCCTCTACGCTCTGATCACCATCCGTGCGGACGAGCCGAGCGACCACAGCCGGTCCCTTCCCGGCCGTAACCGGCTGCGCGACGCCTTCCGAGACATCGCCTCCACCCCAGAACTGCTCCTGCCGATCTGTGTCATCGGCTTCGTCGGCACCTTCGGACTCAACTTCCAGGTCACCCTCTCGCTCGTGGCCATCACGGTCTTCCACTCCGGCGCTGCTGCCTTCGGCTACCTCTCCGCCGCTTACGCCTTGGGCAGCCTCATCGGCGCGGTCTACGGGGCGAGCTGCGGAAAGCCGCCCACCGCACGACGACTCATCACCACCACGGTCGTCTTCGGGGCACTGGAAGCCGCACTGGGCCTGATGCCGGACTACGGCACCTTCATGGCCCTCCTGATCCCCACCGGCTTCGCCGCCGTGATCGTGACCACCACCGCCAACGCGCTGACCCAGCTTCATGCCGACCCACGCCTGCGAGGCCGCGTCATGTCCGTCTACTTCCTCGTCCTCCTCGGCGGCGCCCCCCTCGGCGCCCCGCTGGTCGGCCTGGTGTCGGACGCCCTCGGCGCCCGATCCAGCCTCATCCTCACCGGCGTCGTATCGGCGTCCTCTGCGCTCGCTCTGTCCGCCTTGATCACAGCGCGAATCCGACGGCTCACCCGGCAAGGGACCGACCGGCCGATGTCTGACGCATCCGCGAAGGCCAACGCGAGCACTCCGGCCCAGTAGGCACGTCAGTGAACCAGCCCCACTGCTTGAGAGCGCAGCGCCGGCCGGGGCCGAGGCTCCTACACCGCGGGCAGGAGAGAGGCCGTCGTGCCGCGGTCGATGACGCGTCCGGCGTCGAGGGCCGAAGTGCCGTCCGCCTTCGAGGATCAAGGCGACATCCTCCTGAAGCGCGACCGTGGCCCCGGATCGGCGCGTGAACCGGGCGATCACGTCGAGCACCCGCGCCCGGCTGGAGTGGGTGACCATGGCGCTCAACAGCCCCTGGCCGGCGGACGGTCAGCTCTCGTACAGGCCGACGCCCTCGCCGGCCGCCGCGCGCACCAGGACGTCGGCCAGCTCCGCCGGGGTGGAGAGCATCGGGTAGTGGCCGGTGGCCAGTTCGAAGAAGGTGACTCCGGGACGGACGGGCAACCTTGTGGGCAGGTTGTGAGTCTCCTGATCGATCACGCCGTGATCTGACCCACGAGGAGACCATCATCAACGCCATACGCAAGACCCTGACCGCCGCCGCCGTCGTCGGCGCCGTCCTCGCGGGCTCCGCCGCCTGTGGAACGGTGGAGCAGCTCTCCGCCGGCAAGAAGCTCGACCGGGCCTTCGAGAAGCTGGGCAAGAAGAAGACGCTCTCCTTCGAACTCGACCTCGACACGGACGTTCCGTCCCTGAAGGCGCTGGATGCCGAGTCCGAGCCCGCGCCCGGCGAAGAGATGCCGGTTGAGGCCGCCGAGTTGATCAGCGGTGCGAAGATCACTGTCACCCTGGAGTCGAAGAAGCCGATCGATGAGTCCGGTGACAAGGACTTCGTCGGCATGGCCATGAAGATCAGCAACTCGGACGGCGACCTCGCCGAGTACCGGGTGATCGGCGACTACGCCTACGTCCGTGCCGACACCGACGCGCTCGGCAAGATGATGGGCGCCCCCGTGCCGGCCGCCGAAGACCTGCCCCCGGAGGCCGGGGCGATCAAGAACGTCATCCAGGGCAAGTGGGTGAAGTTCAGCACCAAGGAGATGGAGAAGGCCGCCGCCGAGGGCCAGGGGGCCCCGGGCGGTCCCGCGCCCGACCCGTCCCTTGACGCCAAGACGCAGAAGAAGCTCGTGGAGGCCCTCCGCAAGGTCCTCGCCCGTGAGGTGGACTTCAAGACAACCGGCGGTGGGGACGGCACCGAGCACGTCACCGCCACGGCCCCCTTCCGCACGCTGATCACTCAGCTGCTCGGCGAGATCCGCCCACTGGCGAAGGACCTTCCGCCGGGCATGGAGCTGCCGACGGACAAGGATCTGAAGGACGCCCCGAACACCACAGTGAAGGCGGACTTCACGCTCAAGAACGGTGAGCTGGCCGAGGTGGATGTGGACCTCGCCAAGCTGGCGGAGAACGCCAAGGTCAAGAAGCTGGGCCTGACACTGAGGATGGGCGATGGCGCCAAGCCCACCGCCCCGGCCGGTGCCACGGAGCTGAACCTGAACGAACTCATGAAGGACTTCTTCGCCGGTCCGGCGATGAGTGATGGCGAGTTCGCCGAGAGCGGCCTCGCCGACTAGGGCCTGTGTGATGTCGTGATCAGCCAGTTGCCTCCAGGAGGTCGCTGATCCAGATCATCGAGGCACGGAGGTGGAGGCCGGCGAGGTAGCTCTCGGGCGGCTTGTCATATGGAGTCGCGATGCCCCGCCAGGCCTCCAGCTTGTTGATCAGACGCTCGACAGTGTTCCGCTCCGTGTAGAGATCGGCGTCGTGGCTGACGGGCCGACCGCCCGTGGAGCCCTTCTTCTTCCGGTTGGCGGCCTGGTCCTTCTTCTCCGGGATGACCGCTTTGCTCGTCACAGCCGTCCTGACTGTTCTGTTCCGGCGGGCCGCCCTCTTTTGCCGGGCCCGCTCCTGCTCGGCAGCGGCTTCCGCAAGGGCGTCCATGACCTCCTTGCCGACAGCCATCCCCGCGGCGTCGTGGTGGGCGCGGGCGGTGGTGGAGTCCACGCTGACCAGGGACAAGTCCGTCTTGCCCTGGCGGGCGGCCTCGGCGATCACGCCTTCCAGCAGTGCGGTGAAGACACCGGCGTCCCTCCACACCCGGAAGCGGCCGTAGACCGTCGGCCACGGGCCGAACTCGCCGGGCCTCTCCCGCCATTGGCTGCTGGTGCGGAACCGTCAGATCACCCCCTCGAACTGCTCCCGCAGCCGCTCGGGATACGGGCCGTACTCGCCAATCGGCAGGAACGGCTCGATCAACTCCCACTGCTCGTAGGTAAGTTGCCTGCGCGTCACACCTCTCTCCCTACCGGACCCACCCTCCATGCGGATCCGGTTCGGCAAGATTGATCACGACATCACGCAGGCCCTAATCCGGCCCTACAACCGTGTGTGTCTTCGGGGAATGCTTTCTCCGCGTCTGCGGTCGGCGAGGAAGTACCAGAGCGGCAGCGGGACCATGTAGCAGAACGCGGCCAACAGCAGGTACCAGCCATCGCCGAAGGTGGTGACAGCCCAGGCGAGGGCGGCCGTGAAGAGAACCAGGGCCGAGGCCAGGATCCACAAGAATCCACGGGCCAACCACGTGCCCACGCTTCGTCTCTGCTGCAACTCGGTTTCGGGCTGGTGGAGTTTGTCGCCGGCCATTGCGTACCTGCTTTTGCCTCACCGCGGAAGGTGTCCGCCACTTGCCGGAGAGGCGATCTCCCCTTGCCCCGCAACAGTGGCTTCCCCGAAGAGGCCCCGCAAGGACATCGGTTCGGATTAAATCGACCGACTGTCGGAATAAATCACCTTCCCGGGCAGGAAGTCAGCCGAAGAGAATCTGCCGCAGTATCCGGGTAAAGTGCTCGGTGAGTCGGTCGGGCGGCATCGAGGCGAGCGGTTCGGTGCGCGCGATATAGCGACTGAAGGCCACTCCGATCATCTGCGCCCCCACCAACGCCACGCGCGTGTCCAAGTCGTCGTCCGGCAGTGCGGATTCACCGGGTGACAGGACGGAGCGGTAGACGATGGCGCTGTGCTCCTGCATCGCCACAAGGAGATGGGCGGCGGCGCGTTCGTCGGACGCGGCACTGCGCAGAAGGGCGATCAGCGGGTCGTTGACGGCGTCGGTCTCCAGGCGCCGTACGAAGGCGTCGGCGATCCGGTCCGGCAGCGTCTCGGGGTCACCTGCCGCCACTTGCTCCAGGTCACGATTGCCCGGCACCGCCGCGAGGAAGAGTCGTTCCTTGGAAGCGAAGTGACGTGTGATCAGGCCGTGTGTGACTCCGGCCCGGCGCGCGATCTCCCGGAGCGTCGTACGAGCGTAGCCGCGCTCGGCGAAGGTGTGGCGGGCCGCCTCGATGATGGCCGCCCGGTGCCCCTCGGGATCCCGACGGCGCCTGCGTGGCGGCTCGTCGGCCGACTCGCTCGCCGGCTCTGCGTCGTTCACGGCGCCTCCTTCATGTGATCACTCTACGGCGCTGCGGCACGTCGCCTGTCGCCACTGCTACGTTAGTATCCATGTGGATATTAACGAGCGGGGAGGGAGCCCGTCGTGAGCGCTGGGGAGACTGTGGTGAGCGTTCAGGGGCCGGAATCCGCGGCGGTCGTCGAGACCCGGCTGCTGCACAAGATGCATCGGGCGGCGACGTCCTTGCTGGCGGAAGCGGCGCAGAGGCCTGCCGCGCCCTCCGCCGCGCTGGAGGAGTTGCGTGACTTCGTCGTTGCGGCGCTGCGGCACCATCACGAGAGCGAAGACGACGTGCTGTGGCCGCAGTTGACCGTGGCCGATCCCGCTGCCGCCACCGGGCTGGCCGAGCTCGAAGCCGAGCACGACGCACTGGACGCGTCGCTGGACGCGCTGGCTGCCGCTCCCGTGCGCGACGACGTCGGCCGGGCGCCGCTGATCTCCGCGGCCGTGGCCATACGCGACCTGGTACACACCCACCTCGAACATGAGGAGCCGCTGCTCCTCCCTGCCCTTGAGGAGCACATGTCCGACGACGCCTGGGCGCAGTTCTCCCGTGCGGTCATCGCCTCGGCCCCACCTGTGGGCGCGCACCTCAACATCGGCTTCTTCGAGCAGGTGGGCTCCCCCGCCGAACTCGCGGTGGTCACGGCGAATCTGCCACCGGCCGCCCTGGACCTCGTCCCGGCCATGCGCGAGCAGGCCGAAGCCACCCTGAGAAGCCTGAAGGCCACCGAGCAGGATCTGAAGGCCACCGAGCAGGAAAGGACGGTCACCGCATGACCAGCACCCTCATCGTCGGCGGAAGCGGCGGGCTGGGCAGTGTCATCGCCGAGCACTTCGCAGGCCGTGGCGACGACGTCATCGTCACCAGCAGGGACAAGGCGCGCGCCGAGGTCGTGGCCGCCCGGATCGGGGGCAGCACCCGCGGGCTGGCCCTCGACCTCGCCCACCCCGAGACGATCAGCGCCTCGCTGGCGGACGTGACGGAGGTGGACCACCTCGTGATCACCGCTGTCGGCCAAGCGGCAAACACCCTGGCGCAGTTCAGCATCACGGATGCGGTTTCCGCCGTGACCATGAAACTCGTCGGCTACGCGGAGACCGTCCGTGTGCTGCGCGACCGGTTCGCCCCGAACGCCTCCGTCGTACTCTTCGGCGGACTCGCCAAGGAGCGCCCCTACCCCGGCTCGACGATCGTCTCCACCTTCAACGCCGGGATCACGGGCCTGATCAGGACACTCGCGGTGGAAATCGCGCCGCACCGCGTCAACGCCCTCCACCCGGGCCTGATCGGCGACAGCCCCAAGTGGCGCGACGTCCCCAACCCACCCCACTCGGCGCAGACGCCGATCGGACGGCTGGTCACCATGGCCGAGATCGCCGACGCCACGGACTTCCTTCTCCGCAACACCGGTATCAACGCCCACGACCTTCACATCGACGGCGGCCTGCTGGCCACCTGAGCCCACAGGACGACCGCTACTGAAGCGCGCGGGCCGGCACGCAACATGAAAGCGATCATCCCGGAGAAGAAGGACCAGGCCGCCAACCGGAAGAAGAAGGGCTCCACGGGCGGTCGGCCCGTCAGCCACGACGCCGATCTCTACAAGGAGCGGAACACTGTCGAGCGTCTGATCAACAAGCTGGAGGCCTGGCGGGGCATCGCGACTCGATATGACAAGCCGCCCGAGAGTTACCTCGCCGGCCTCCACCTCCGTGCCTCGATGATCTGGATCAGCGACCTCCTGGAGGCAACTGGCTGATCACGACATCACACAGGCCCAAGGACTTGTCCGGGCGATCAGGTTCGGAGCCAGACGGTGAGGGCTGCCGCGGTGGCCGTGCCGAGGTAGACACAGCCGCGCTTGTCGCAGCGGGTGGCCACCGCCCGATGCTGCTTCAGCCGGTTGATCGCCCGCTCGACGGTGTTGCGTTTCTTGTACCGCTCTTCTTCAAAGCCGGGTGGCCGTCCGCCGCGTGAGCCTTTGCGCAGGCGGGCGGCCTGGCTGTCGGTCTTCTCCGGGATGGTGTGCCGGATGCCCCGGCGTCGCAGGTACTCGCGGCAGGGCCCGTTGCTGTAGCCCTTGCCGGCGGCGATGCTGTCGGGCTTCTTGCGGGGCCTGCCCGGCCCGTTCTTCGGGACTCGGAATTTCTCCAACACCGGCTTGAGCTGTGTGCAGTCAGCCCGCTGACCTGGTGTGACGATCAGGGACAGTGGGCGGCAGCGGCCGTCCGCGCTCAGGTGGAGCTTGGTGGTGAACCCGCCGCGCGAGCGGCCCGGGCCCTCACCTCCTGCACCACCTCCACCAGGCGGGCGACGACACTTTGCCAGGGTGTCTCGCCCTGGTGTTCCCCCGCCGCGGCCCTCTTTGATGTGGGAGCTGGTGGCGGCCCGGTGCGGGCGCCGGCCGCGTGCTGATGCGCCCGCACGATGGAGGAGTCGACCGAGATGTCCCAGTCGATCTCACCCGCCGCGTCGGCCGCGGCATGGACCTGCTGGAGCAGACGTTCCCACGTCCCGTCGGCCGACCACAGCCGATGGCGTTCATAGACCGTTTCCACGGCCCGAACCGTTCCGGCAAGTCCCGCCACTGCACGCCGGTTCGCACTCGGTGCAGATCCCGTCGATCACCTGCCGGTGGTCCCACCACCTGCCGCAACGCCGGTTGCTGACCGGCAGGAACGGCTGCAGCCGTTCCCACTCCGCGTCACTCAGATCACCCCGCCCCATGACCACACCAACGACTTCGGCGCAAACTCGTCACATGATCGACCGGGGCTGCCGGCTCCGGCAGCTCGTCCTCGCCAAACCAGAAACGTCAAGGCACGGAGCTGGCGGTTCGCCCTGCGTGGCGGGGAAAACGGGCGACTACGATCTCGCCCATGGAGACTTCCATGGTGCGCCCAGAGTCCTTGACCGTCCTTCCCGCATGCGTGTGGAGTGACAACGAGCGGGACGCGATTCGGCTCGGACATGTCAGCCGCGCGATGGAGGGCAAATGGCATGTGGTCTCCGAGGGCGACACCGTCCAGCTGCTGAGGAGCTGGACGGGACAAGAGGTCTACCGGGCCGAGTTCGGTCCAGTGGACGCGTCCGAGGGCGGCGGGTGGCGCATCGTCCGGGCAGAGGCAGAGCGAGATCCGGACCGGTACCGGAATTTCGGGGCGGAGTTCGACGCGGTGATGCTGGAACTCGTCCTGCGCACGTATGCCCTGTCCGAGCCCGCAGCGGAACTGCGCACCCTCATGGTCTCCCTCGTCGCCGATGCCACGGGCCGTACCGATGCCCCCTCCGCTCTGGTGCAGATGAGTCTTCTCGGCATGCGTACAGATCCGCCGTCGGCCGATCGGCCGTGACCTGCCCAGCGCCTCGGCCCAGCGGGAGCCGCGCGGTGTCGCTTCCGGCGTCAGCCCCCCCGGCTACAAGTCGTTTGGGTGATCGACCGGACAAGTCCTAGGAACATTGCGCCGTGCCGGGTGGTGCGCGCGGGCACGCCCAGGTCCTTCGTAAAGGGCAGCCGCGCAGGGGCCCTCATGGGGGGACGCCTCGTACTCTTCCCAGACCGCCGGGAGTGTCTGTCGCCGGGAGCGTCCGTCCAACGTGGCGAGCCTGAGCCTGGCGGCCGATGTGCCCCACCGCGGATCCGTCCAACGGTCAGTGCCGGGGATCCGGCCCGCGCAAGCCGGGAACTCCCAGCGGCCGTTCTGCTCGATGGTGCTCAGGCCGGTCTCGAGGACGCGTGTTCCTGTGTCAGCACCAGAACACGAACCGGACGGCTGCTCCCGCGTCAGGCCTGTTCCGTCCGCCGGCGCAAGACGCGTAGGCCGGTCACGGCACCGGTGTGCACGCTCAGCAGGCACCGGCGGTGCGCAAGCACGTTGTGCATTTCCCGGTTGCAGGTGCCCGGCAAAAACGTTCCGCTCCGATGCAACCTGCCTGCGAGCCCGCGGGTATTAGAAGCGATACCGCACTTCACCTGGGGGATTACATGCACTTGGACCGTTCGGCCGGTTGGACCGCCGACCGTTTCGGCGCCGCTGTCGTGGCCTGTGCGGCCTTGTTCTCGGCCGTCGGCTGTTCTGCGGACGAGGGTTCCGGCGTCAGGGTGGCCGCTGACGCACCGGATGCCCGGGCCTCCGCCGCGGGCAAGGCGTCCGACGCACGCCCGGCTCCGTCGGGGCCGGAGCCCGCCGTGCTTGCGCATATGCGGGTGAACATATCCGACGGGCAGACGGTCGGTGTGGGCATGCCGATATCCGTCACCTTCTCCCGGCCGGTCCCCGCCGCCGAGCGCAAGGCCGTGGAGAGCCGGCTGCGCGTACAGACCTCGTCCGGCACGACCGGCGCGTGGAGCTGGGTGAAGGGCAGCAACCTCCAGGACGGGCAGCGCGTCGACTTCCGCCCCAGCACCACCTACTGGCAGTCCGGCACCCAAGTCACCCTCCGTCTCGGCTCGCACGGCGCCCGGCAGTTCACCATCGGCCCGTCGGTGGTCGCCACGGTCGACGCGAAGACGCACATGATGACCGTCCGCACCGGCGGCAGGACTCAGCGCATCCCGGTCACCACCGGCGCGCCGGGGACGGACACCTGGAACGGGACGATGGTCGTCATGGACAAACAGCCCAAGGTGTACATGGACTCCCGCACCGTGGGCCTCGGTAACGAATACGCCGGTGACTACTACTGGGCCGTACACCTGACGACGTCGGGGACGTACGTGCACCAGAACCCGCGGGCGAACACCGAGGCCGGACACCGTAACGTCACCCACGGCTGCGTCGGCCTCGCCTCCAACGGCACCGCCCAGCGCTTCTACGACCAGGTACGGGTCGGCGACGTCGTCACGGTCACCGGGGCGAACAAGGACACCGTCGCCGCCGGCAACGGCTACGGCGACTGGAACCTGACCTGGAAGCAGTGGCTCGCGCACAGCGAGGCCGGTGCCACCAAGACCGCATGACCCCCATAGCACCGGCCTATCACACACGCTCCCGCGCCGTAAGAAGAGAGCACGACAAGGTGACCGAGGACGAGTTCGACCTCTTCTACACGGCTGCCTGCCCGCGTCTGGTCGGCCAGCTGTACGCCCTGACGGGCGACTACGCCGAAGCCCAGGACGTAGTCCAGGAGGCCTTCGCACGCGCCTGGGAGCGGCGTTCGTCCGTCCTGACCGGCGACCGGAATCCCGAGGCGTGGATCCGCACGGTGGCCCACCGCCTGGCGATGAGCCGCTGGCGGCGAGCGCGCCACTGGTGGGAGCTGGTCCGGGGCGAGCCCGCGCCGCGGCCCATGCCCGAACCGAGCCCGGACCATGTGGCGTTGGTCACCGCTCTGCGGCGCCTGCCGGAAGCCCAGCGAACCGCGATCGTGCTGCATCACCTGTGCGATCTGAGTGTGGAGCAGATAGCCGCCGAAACCGGTGCGGCCGTCGGCACCATCAAGGCACGCCTGTCACGCGGCCGTACGGCACTCGCCGCTCACCTGGTGAGCGAGGAAAACCACTCCACGGAGGAAGCCTGTGTCTGACCAGCCACCACCGCGTCCCCTGACCGAGACGGAGCTGTCGGCCCGGCTCCGTGGCCTGGCCGCGGACGTCGCGGCACCGGCCACGGGGGCACAGGCGAGGGGCCGGGCGCAACGTCGGCGCCGCGGCCGACGCGTGATGCTCTCCACCACCGCGCTGGTCTCGGCGGCCCTCACCGCCGTCACCTCCGGCGCCCTCGGCTCCGCCACCGAGGCGGCCGCACCCCCTGCGGCGTCCGTGTCCCACACCCCCATACCCGCCCCGTCCCCGGCGCCCGTCCAGCGGGTGACGATCGACCTGGACGCCCACACCCTGACGATGGAGGGCAGGAGGTTCACCATCAGCGGGCTGCAGGACAACTGCCCGATCGGCGAAACGACGGTCACAGTCACCGCCAAGTACCCCACCCTGACAATGCCCCCCAACAAGTTCAGCAAGCTGAGCAAGTATGTGGACATCAGGCAGTGGGCCGTCACCTTCACCGACCGCAGTCACCACCAGCGGCTGCTGATGAACGCGCTGGACCCCTCCGCCGGGCTCAACAGCATGGGTCACGACTCCGGCCCCGGCGCCATCGCCCTCTCACCGCGAGACGGGAAGTGGGTGTACGACGCCATCAAGCCCGGCGCGCGCGTGGAGATCAAGGGCCGACAGGCCGCGAATGCGGACCCGGACTCCGTGTGCTACGAACGCCAGCCGATCACCGGCGACCACTGATGCCGAACCGACAGCGTGGCGCGGGCACGCAGACCGTACCGGTCCAAGGCTGCGCGAATACCACGCCGGTGACGGCCAGAGTATCGACGTAAGCAAGAGCCGGCAGCGGCTGCCGCCGCCCCTCCCGACCCGCTCGGGACTCGCGCTGTCCCGACCGGGCATGTTGGGCGCCCAGTCCATGTATTCCGCTGCAAGGACCGATGCCGCGCATGGGGAGCGTCGGCGTCCACGGGACCGATGTATTCGAAGAATTAGGACAACTGAACAAGTTCCCCGTCCAACCCGTCAGTTCATCCAGTTCCTGTCCCTGCCCGGCTATCCGCTCAGCCGTCACATCCTGCATCATGCCCAGCCAACGACCGGCCGGAGACCAGGTCAATTGCCCCTACGGGCAGACATGATGATCCCCGGCCGAGTACATGTGTGATGGCTGATGCAGCGCGTTTGGCTTTCCTTCACCCAAGGCCCCCACTCCTGAAAGCTTCGAACCCCGATGACCGAAAAGACTGCCAAGACACCCGGGAACACCTTCCTTCCAGGTGGCCGGCGCCGACACCGCAAGCCCAGGCAGAATGGCACGGGAACCGGCCTGCGCCGGGCCCTCGTCCTCGCCATGGCCGTGCCCGTGGCGTCCGCCGCCCTGGCGGGTCCGACCGCCTTCGCCGCCCAAAAGGGTGTCGGCACGACGGCCAAGACCCACGACCTGGACACCGACGACCAGCAGATGGCCAAGAACCTGAAGACCCGGGTACTCGATCAGCGGCTGGGCTCGAACGTGAGCGGCGTGGTCCTCAACGCGGACTCGAACACCACCGTCTGGGGCCACAACGCCTCCACCGCGCTGATGCCGGCGTCCAACGCCAAGCTCGCTACTTCGACCGCCGCCCTGACCGTGCTCGGCCCGCAGCACCGGTTCACCACGAAGGTCGTCTACGGCCACGGCACCCTGACCCTCGTCGGGGGCGGCGACCGCAATCTGACCACCGCCGACCTTGCAGAGTTGGCGAAGACCGCGATCGCCGGACTCAGGGCCGCGGGCCGGACCACCGTGAAGGTCACCGTCGACGACAGCCTTTTCCCGGCGCCGACCCTGGCCAAGGGCTGGAACGGCGGCTACTACCCCGACACCGTCGCCCCGGTCCGCGCGCTGGTCGTCGACGGGCACGGCGTCCAGGACACCTCCATCGACGCCGGGCAGGTCTTCGCCAAGCAACTCGCCGCCCACGGCGTCACGGTCACCGGCGACGTCACCCGCGCCACCGCACGCCCGACGGACGTTCCGGTGGCCCAGCACAAGTCGGCGCCGCTGTCGGACATCGT
>NZ_JBEXYL010000108.1:0-26369 GCF_040630895.1 Streptomyces sp. NPDC005728 | reverse complement strand
GGCCACCGCCCAGTGCCCGCCGTCGGCGCCGTAGGCGAAGATCGGTCCGACCACCGGGAAGATCATGTAGATGCCCGGCCCGAGGAGGCCGATCACCAGGAACGTGCGCACCAGGTGATGGCGCGGGAAGCGGCGCTCGACCGCCACATTGCGCAGCTGGTACACCGTGACGGCGACCGCGGCCACCGCAAGCTGCCCGTAGACGAAGTCGAGAACATGGGCGCCGACCGGACCGCCGGCCCTGACCATCCGGCCCACCAGCCACGACGGGTTGCCCAGTGCGTGATCGGCGGTGGCCACGTACTGGTCGAGCACCGCCGTGCGGGTCTTCGACGTGATGAGCAGCCAGGTGTCGCCGGTCTTGCGGCCGGCCACCAGCAGCAGGCCCAGCCCGACGCCCTTCAGCAGCAGGACGCGTTCCCGGCCGGTGCGGCGCGTGACGGCGATGACCGCACAGCCCAGAAGCACCCACAACGCGCCGTTCCCGAAGGGGTGGCCGTCGGTCATGTCGGCATGGACCGCCCACTTCACCAGCAAGAAGACGACATCGATGCCGATCGCGACACCGAACGCGATGAACCGTTGCCGCCAGGTGAGCACCACCGTCATCAACGCCATGCTGGCGTACAACAGGAAACCTGATTTGGGAGGGAATATCACCTCTCGCACCTGGTTGGAGATCGGCCCGGGTAGGCCGTAGCGACGTGCGACGATCTCCAGCGTGACGAGGAATCCGAAGGCCACCACGCCCGCCATGGCCCAGAGTATTGCCCGCACTTGACGCCACGCGGCGAACGCACTTCTGGATTTTATTCGCGAAAATATCTGCGCTGCTATAGGTCTCAATGCTTTGGCCGATTTTGTTAGTTGTTGGGTAAAAGGTCACTCTTTGCGCTAAATGGCATGGATTTCTGGTGAAAGGCGGACGGCGAGGGCTCTCGTCGCGAGTTCGATCATGCTATCGAAGCGGAGTTCGGTCGATCCTGGCTCGAGGTCGTGAGCTGGCGGGCTGGGAGAGGACGTCGGAATACCGCCAACGCGCCGAATGCAGGGCGCGGCCTTCGCGGTCGGCCGCCGCCTCCTGCCCCGCTTTCGAAACGCTCTGGCCGCCCTACGGCGGCTCCTCGTCCGACGCCAGAATCGATTCCTCCAGCTTGCGCAGCAGCCGCGCGAGTTGGCGACGCTCGGGGGGCGAGAGGTCGGCCAGCATCCGACGTTCGTTGTCGAGATGCTCGGCGAATACCTCGTCCACCGTGGCGAGTCCCTTCTCGGTGAGCCGCGAATAGACCACCCTGCGGTCTTCGGCGTCCCGCTCGCGCACGATCAGGCCGTCCTTCTCCAGGCGGTCTATCCGCAAGGTGACCCCCGCGGACGACACCAGCCCCGAGTCGGCGAGCTGGCCCGCGGTCAGCCGGTACGGCGCCCCGGAACGCCGCAGCGCGGTCAGCACGTCGAAACCGGCCACGGACAGCCCGTGCCGCTCTATCGACGTGGTGAGCTTGGTGCTGTAGCGCAGGAACGAACGGTGCAGCCGGGCGAGAACCTCCAGCGGGCTCGTGTCCAGCTCGGGCCGCTCCCGCGCCCAGGCCTCGATCACCATCGCCACGGCGTCCCGACGCGCCGCCTTGCGTGCTGCCATCTTCGTCCCCTCGTGCGCCGCGGCCCGGGCGCGTACATCGCACGCCCCTGAGAATCTTAGCCCTGAGGTGATCGCGGGACGGGAGCCAGGCGGCTGTCCGGCTTCGGCTCAGCGGGTGGAGCGGCGCCCGAACGCCCTGATGACCACGAAGGCCAGCAGCAGCGCCACTGCGGGAGCCGCAGCCTTCCTCAGCAGGACGGGCAGGGCCGCGGCCCCGAGGTCGACGACCTCCGGTTCGGCCCCCGCACGCAACCCCGACGCCAGGTCCTGGCCGCCCGCCGTCCGTCCGCGCTCCGGCGTCCGGAGCCGGGTCCCAGGCCGGATTGCTCAGCAGTTCCTCGAGGCGGGAGGCGAATTGCCGCACGATGCGGTCACCGACCTCGGTCATGATGCCGCGGCCGAACTGTGCGGGGCGGTCGGTGATGTCGAGTTCGGTCCTCACCCGGACCCGGGTGCCGGCCGGATCGGCGCTGAGGTCCGCGGTGACCGTGGCCGCTGCCGTTCCGGCGCCGCGGGTCTCGCTGCCGCCGAGGTCGAGGACCATCGAACGGCCGGCCTCGTCGCGGGTCACGGTGCCCTCACCGCGGTAACTCATCTGCACCGCGCCGGCCTTCGCCTTGACGCGACCGGAGAACGAGTCGCCGTCGAGGGTGTCGAGCACCGCACCGGGCATGCACGGGGCGACTCGGCCGAGATCGAGGAAGATGCGGTCGCGTACCGCGAGGAGGCGGCCCTCGGCGTCGGCGGCGAGCTCGATGCGGTGGGTCTGCTCGCGGGCGTGCGAGGAGGCGGTGAGGTTCTCGTTGCGGTCCTCGCGCCACCGTACGGGGCGGCAGAGCAGGCGCGCCGCGTGCGGTACGAGCAGCTCCCCGACGTAGAGGATGCCCTTCTGGCCGAAGCCGCCGCCGACGTCGGCGGCGATGACGCGCACGGTGTCGTTGTCCAGGCCGAGAGTGTGGGCGACGGCATCGCGCAGCCGGTGGGGAGTCTGGGTGCCGGACCAGACGGTCAACCGACCGCTGTACGGATCGACTTGAGCCGATATGGCGCGGGCTTCGACGGGCGAGGCCACGTAGCGGTGGGCCTGGAACTCCTCGGCGACCACAGTGTGGGCGGTGGCGAACGCGGCGTCCGGGTCGCCGACCTTGGTGGCGACGGCGACGGCGGTGTTGTCGTCGGCGCCCTCGTGGAGCGGCGGCGCCTTCGGGGACAGGGCCTCGACCGGGTCGACGAACACGGGCAGTGCGTCGTAGCGGACCTCGACGAGTTCGAGGGCGCCCTCGGCGAGACAGCGGTTCTCGGCGAAGACGACGGCGACGGGCTGGCCCACGTACAGGACCTTGTCCTGGGCGAGCGGCGGCAGCGGCGTCATCCGGACCACGGGGGCAAGGAGTTCGGCGAGGCCGGGCGGGGTGCTCAGTTCCTCCTTGTTGAGCAGGGCGGGCAGGTGCGCGACGTCGGCGCCCGTCCACACGGCGATGACGCCGGGTGCGGCGAGTGCGGCGGTGGTGTCGACCGACGCGATGCGGGCGTGGGCGTGGGGGCTGCGCAGGAAGGCGGCTTCGACCACGCCGGGGAGGGCGATGTCGTCGACGTAGCGGCCGTGGCCGCGCAGCAGCCGCTCGTCCTCGACCCGCGGGACGGACCGGCCGATCCAGTTGCCGCTGGTGGACTGGGTGAGGTGGGACATCCGGTTCGCTCCCCGAAGCGTTCGTCGAGTGCCTGGCACACGGCACGGCGGATGTTGCGGTAGCCGGTGCAGCAGCACAGATGACCGCTCAGGGCGACGTCGTCGGCCGTGGGCCGTTCGGGCCGTTCGGGCCGTTCGGTCAGGGCGGTGGTCGTCATGACGAAGCCCGGGGTGCAGAAGCCGCACTGCATGGCGTGGCAGGTGTGGAACGCCCGCTGTACGGAGGTGAGCGGCTCGTCGTCGGCGACTGCGCCGCCTGTACCGGGCGCAGGCCGAAGCCCAGGCGGCCACCGGAGACCGGCGCCGTCCGGGGGGCGGGCGCTGAATTGCAGCGTGTTCTCGCTTGGTGGTGATACGGCGCGGACCGGCCTGCTGGGCGGCCGGGTGGAGGGCGGTTCGTTCCACCCGGTGCAGGGAGGCTGCGACCTCGGCGCCCTCGGCCGTGCCGCCAACCCGGCAACGTGTCGAGGACGTGCGCCTGCGGAGTCCAGTGAGAGAGTCGGGTCCCGCATACGGTCGAGCGACCGGCCGAGCCGCGCCGCCACGACCGCCACAGTTCACCTGGCTGGAGCCGGCCATCTCCTATGCAGCCACCGGAACGGGAGCACGCCCATGCGCCTTTACGCCCAGACCCCGGCACGTCGGAGCCGTCAGGTGCTCGCGGACCTGATCGCCGTCGCCCTGGTCGCGGCCGCGGTGAAGTTCGCCCTGACCGTCCACGACGCGATCATGCTGCTGGCCGAGCCGGGACGAAAGACGCAGAGCGCGGGTGACGGCCTCGCCAGGGGCCTCGACGACGCCGCCGATGCGGCTTCGAAAGTGCCACTCATCGGGGGCTCCCTGAAGAAGCCGTTCCAGTCCGCCGCCGACGCCGGCACCGGTATCTCCGACGCCGGACAGTCGCTGCAGCACATCGTGGGCCAGGTGGCCGACCTGACCGCACTCGCCCTGATCGTCCTCCCCGTGGCCTTCGTCATGGTGCTGTGGCTTCCCCCACGCCTGCGCTGGATCCGGCGCAGCGCCACCACCCGACGTCTCCTCGACAGCCCCGGAGGCGCCGACCTGCTCGCCCTGCGCGCCCTCACCGGACCGCAGCGCGACCTCACCACGGTCTCCACCCCGCCGGGCGGCCTCGCCGACGCCTGGCGCCACGGGGACCAGCAGGTCATCTGCGACTTGTCCAAGGTCGCACTCAGGCGGGCGGGCCTGCGGCCATGACGTGCAGCGCGGGGAACCGTCCCACCACGCCCCAGACCTCGATCCTCCGGGTGGCGACGAAGGCCGGGGCAACAAGACGTTTCATCACCACTTCTCAGCTGACGTCCGACAGCATCTCCGGGAAGACATCCTCGTCGGCTTTCTGCCGCGCCAGACGGGCGTTGTACTCGCGGACCGTTGTCAGCCACCGCCACGGCTGGATCTCGTCCAGTGACAGGGCCGGACATGCGAGTTGATGCGGGAGGCGGCAGGTCGTCCCGGGCGGAGGTTCGTTCAGGCCGCCGTTCCAAGCGAGGCCGTTACTGTCGAGGTGCCATCGGTGCCCGCCAGGCACGAGGTGGGCGGGCACGACCAGGCGGGGTTCGAGGAGGACGTGCTGCCCGGTGTAGGTGGGCCTGCGCTCCCCGGTGAGCCCGCACTCGGGGCAGATCGGTGGGTCAGGTGGTTCCGGGCCTGTGGCGCCGTCGCGGGCAGCCTGGGCGCGGTCCGCGGTCTCCCATGGCTGCGGCGTGTCGGCGGGCGGCTGCCGGCATCCGTCCGGGCCCGGCCCGGGTAACGGGATGATGCTGTCGGTGTCCCCCATGGGGTCGAGCCTGCGCGCCCCTGCCCGGAGCGGGGTAGGGCGCAATCCGGGCGCATCAGGAGCAGCCGGGCGGAGCGCACGGGAGCGACCGGCCACTCACCTCGCCGTTCGTTGCCTGAAGCGACTGTTCTGCGGAGCCGGTCGAGCTGGCGCATAGTGAGGGACATGTGACCTCTTTCAGGCCAGACAACCGGCAGGACACTATGCCCAGCGAGTCCCGAGACGGCGCACCCGTTGTTCCCCAGCCGGATGAGATCCGCTACACGGCGTCGGTCCTCTCCGGTGCCGGCTTCCGGGACAAGGCGGCATCCTGTTCCGCAGGCGGCCTGAACAGGCCGCCACCGCTCAGCAGATCACCACTGGGGTCGGCCAGGCGGCCATCACCCAGGCAGCACAGCTGACCGGCGAAGCACCTTTCCGCATCGCCGTGAAAGCCGCAGAAGAATTACCGGTCCTCACAGACCGGCTGCGTCCGCGGCACGGTGATGAAGATGTGGACATCGGTGTCCGGAGGACACCAGCCCTCAACCCCGACTTCTCTTCCCGTGCCGGCCGTGCTGCGTCCCTCGAGAGTGACCCGCCCAGCGGCGCACCAAGGAGCCCGTATGTCGTCTCACGACCAGACAGTGCTCACCTGCCCCTTCGACTTCGCTGACGCGCTGGAGTTCGACCCCTCGCTGGCCGCGTTGGCGCAGCGCGGCCCGGTCAGCCGGATCCGGTTGCCCTACGGCGAGGCAGAGGCATGGCTGGTGACCAGCTTTGCCGGAGTGCGCCAGGTGACATGTGACCCGCGGTTCAGCCGGGCGGCGATCGTCGGACGCAACTATCCGAGGATGACGCCCGAACCCATCGTGTCGCCGGAGTCGATCAATGTGACGGACCCGCCGCACGTCACCCGGCTGCGGCACGTGACGGCCCAGGCGTTCACACGCGAGCGGGTGGCAGGCATGCGGCCGGCCGTGGACCGGGTGGTGGCCGGATTGCTGGCAGCGATGGCCGAGGTGGGGCCGTCCGCGGATCTGGTGACCCATCTGTCGGTTCCGCTGCCCCACCTGACGATCTGCGAGCTGCTCGCCGTCCCCGAGGCCGACCGTGACCAGCTGCGCGCGTGCACCATGCGGCTCCTGGCCACCGCCCCGGACGCCAAGCAGGACGCAGCCGACGCCAAGGCCTCCCTACGGACGTACTTCGCCGAACTGATCCCGGCCCGGCGGCGCACGCCGGGCGAGGACCTGCTCAGCACGATGGCCACGGCGCCGGTGCCGCCGGGCGAGGAGCCCCTGAGTGACGACGAGCTGGCGGTCCTGGCCGTGACGCTCATCCTCAGCGGCAACGACACCGCGACCTGCCAGATCAGCAACATCGCCTACCTGCTGCTGACCCGGCCCGAGTTGCGGACCGCGCTCGCGTGCGAGCCCGCCCGGTTCCCCGACGCGATGGAGGAGCTGCTGCGGTTCATCCCCTTCCGCAAGGGCGTGGGCATCCCGCGGATCGCGCTGCAGGACGCGGAGGTCGAGGGAACCGTCATCCCCGCGGGCGACTACGTGCACGTGTCCTACCTGGCAGCCAACCGCGACCCGGCCGTCTTCCCCGACCCGCACACGCTCGACCTCGAACGGCCGGTACACCCGCACATGACCTTCGGCTGGGGCGGGCACCACTGCCTTGCCGCACCGCTCGCGCGAGCGGAACTGGAGAGCGCGGTCACCGGCCTGCTCACCCGCTTCCCCAACCTGCGCCTCGACGCCGCCCCCGACGAGATCCGATGGGACACCGGGACCATCCGCCGCTTTCCCGTGCGCCTGCCGGCGACCTGGTGAGTCCGGGGCAGACCGGTGTCGGCGGTGTACGAGTTCATGTGCGGAGCGAAGTACAAGCTCACACGTGCGGAGTGCCGTACGTAGTCTCGGCCGGGGCGAGGGCGTCAACCCTCGCCCCCGCTGCCTCTCTCGTGCGTCCCGTGAAGGCACATCAGCGCGAACCCGAGCGTTCGATGCTGCCATTCTCAGGGACAGACCAGTGGCTTCATGGCTGCGTGGAGCCCCATAGCGGATGACGACCGGTGGAGAAGTCCAGTCGACAAGCGAGCTCGGGACGCTCTGTGATGGTTCCGGTCGTGCCAGGGCGATAGTTTGCGGCGATGGCAGACGTCTATTTGCTGGTTCGGCAGCGGTGGCCGACGAAGGAGGGGACCGTCGTCGCGACCGGCAGGGCACGGTCCTACCCGGTCGGCTTGAGGACGTGGCCGCAGACGGTGCAGGCCAAGCCCAGGACCAGGAGGGCCCAGGAGTAGGTGAGCAAGCTCGCGACTTGGAACAGGAGGCCCAGCCCCCACAGTCGGGGGTTGCGCACGATGCGGCGCAGCGGTCGGCCGGGCACACGGTTGCGGGTGAAGGCATAAATGCCCAACGAGCCCACGCACACCGAGGCGATGACGATCAGGCCCAGGCTGAACAGGAGTAGTGAACCGAATCCCATGACACCCTCCCGCCCAGGTTGTCCTGCACAGGACACTACGCCTTGCCAGGCATGTCTTGTCTGCCGGGTCAGCATCCAGCACTCCTGCGGAGCGTGAGGTCGCGACCGAGACCCGAACGCGGCCCCAATGCGCTGTCCGAGCCACAGCTTCCGGTCCGGAGTGGCCTGCTGGGCACTGTCTTCAAATGATCTTGGCTGGCGGGTCACGGGGGTGATACGTCGCCATGAACTGTCCGATGCCGAGTGGGAGTTCGTTCGGCCGTTGCTGCCCGGGTCGTTGCGTGTGCGCAGGGGCTGGACGACCGCAGGGTCCTCAACGGGATCGCGTGGAAGTTCCGCACGGGCACGGCCTGGCGGGAGGTTCCCGAGCGGTACGGGTCGTGGGCGACGCTGCACACCCGTTTTCGCCGGTGGGTGGCGGACGGCACGTTCGAGCGGATGCTCCGCGCCGCACAGTCCCGGACGGATGCCGCCGGCGACATCGACTGGCTGGTGTCGGTCGACTCCACGACCGTCCGCGCCCACCAGCATGGACAGGCCCCAGAGTCCTGCACGAGTCCGGGAGCATCGCGCTGCGCGCCGAGGCCGATCTGGTACAGCGCAGGACACGAGGATCTCGATCCTGCCCTGTCCCAACCGTCTTCACGGGTCATCGTCGAAACCGGTCGCTGTCGGCCGACGCGGTCAGGGCAGGTCGTTGCGCCCCAGCCACACCGGCTTGACCGGCACCCCGTCCGCGTACCGTTCGACCTGCTCGACCGACTCACCAGGTGAAGCAGCGGGTTCGCTCGGCGCCTCCACAGGTTCCGGGGCGGCGGGCGCGGCAGAGTCCTCCAGCAGCTCGGCCACTGTGAACCGGGTGACGAACGACTGCCACGCCCCGTCAATGACGAGGAGGAACCCGTCGCTCTCCCGAAGGAGCCGACGACGCCTGGGGCTTCGCGGGTGCTCGGGCGAGTGGATCCGAGCCCGCCGTTCCAGCTCCGCGAGCGCCTCCACACGAGATCCGGAGACGTACGCCACCACGTGCGCCTCCGTGTGCTTGCGATCGCCGGCACCGAGGGTCGTCTCGATGACCAGCCCCCATATCGTCATGTTCTTCGCCCCTTTCATGCTCGTAGCATTCTCTACGGTAGGAGGCGCGGCCAACCCGGCAGGGCCACACCCATGCCGAGAGTCACGTCGGCTTCTCCACCGATGATGCCGTCGGGAGCAAAGACAGACAGCTGATCTTGATGCCGACCACCCCTCTTTTGCGCCAACCACAATTCGTGGTCACAGCGTGCTGCTTTTCGGAGGAGTCGCCCTACGACTCGGCGCCCCTGCCGCACCGCTGTGCGCCGGCCACAGACGTCAATTCGTGCTGCGGAGACCGCCGTTCACCTGCCCTGGAGGCGATTCAGCCCCTACCGTAGAGACGTGTCCTCCGCGCCTGCGCCCCCGTCCGGCGGGCCCCCGCCACCGGGTCGACGGCATCGGTTGCGGGCACGCTGGGCAGACCGGCACGCCCTGCCCCCGTTCGGCTTCTGGCTTCTCAGCAAGGGCGCCGTCGTGCTGGCGGTGTGCGCGGGGCTGTATGTGCTCAACGGGTTCATGATCGGCTGGGCGGACGCCTACGACGTGATGACCGGGATTACCTCGCCCGCAGCTGTACGCATTCCGTGGTGCGCCTGGCCGCTCTCCGTCACGGGCTGGGCCGCGATCCCCGCCGTCATCGGAGCGGCCGCCGGCTATGTCATCACCGAGCAGATCCAGGCCCACCGCACGCGCGAACTGAGCGATGTGCTCGACGAACTGCGCCGCCTGGCCGAGCCTTCCGGCCCGCCCCCGTCGTCCGGGGGCAATTCGTGATCACGTTGCACGACGCGTACAAAGAGGGCAGCGAGGCCGTCAAGGCCGCGGTCCTGTCCTTCGGCGCCCGCCACCCCCTCAACGGATCGGATGCCGAACCGGACTGGAAACGGGCAGAGAGGCACTTCACCTACCTGATCGAGGACATCATGGGAACGGCAGCACCCCCGCAGGACAGTGCCGCCGTCACCGTGCACCGGGCTGAAAACGAAGCCCTCGGATTCCTGCTGGCGGTCAACACCCGGCCCGACTACCGCTGCCCCATCTGCGTCAAGCGGCAACGGCACCTGCTGTGAGCAACCGGCCTACCCTGGAGACGTGGTGACGGACGCCGAACGCGCCGAGCATGCAGCCCGCCTGCGGCGGCTGCTCCACCTCGCCTGCCCGGATGCCTCCGTCACCGCCGTCGCCGCCACCGCGGAAGCCATCACACAGCAGGCAGAGCACACTCCCCACGAACCAGTCCCCCAAGCATCCCAACTCAGCCAGACCACGCTTTCATCCGCTCCTGGAGGACGCTCTCGGCACGCTGGTGGAATGCATTTCTCCGCATTCCTCGTGCGCACCCCAGACGGGTGGGAAGCGAGCGAGGCAGAACTCGACGATGTGGAGACCCTGCCGGATCTGGCCGACCTGGCCCGGGAAGCCTCTCCCGACGAGACCACGGTGCTCCTGCTCATCGAGCAGGAGGACGCGTGGTTCGGCATCGTCCGCGTCGACGGCGAGAACGACCCTCGTATCTACGTCTCGGACGCTGCCGCCGCTTCCCGCAGCAGGTACGGCGAGATTCTGCTCACCGACGAACTACTCGGCGGGGAGCCCGACATCGACGGCGACGACCTGGACGCTCTCGGCCCGGTGGGTGACACCGACATCCTCGATGACCTCGGCGTCTCCCGACGGGAGTTGCTCTCACCTGACGTGGACGGCATGGCAGGGATCGCCGAGTACCTGGGAGACGCTGTCGAGCTGACCGACCAGGGGGCCACGCCGCACACCGGCCGGCGGCTGTGGCCCTGACCCCGGCGCGAGCGCATCCTGCCCGTGGGCCTGCGACAAGACGGACATGGCAACCGGCGCAGGCCCCACCCCGGGCCGATTCGGCAACGCGCCCAGGGTGGCCGCAGACCTACGGCCCGTAGGCGGCGCCGTCGTCGTAGAAGACTATCGGCCCGGAAGTCGTAGAACGCCAGCAGTTCCTCCGCATCGTCGGTGATCTTCGCGAGGGGAGCCGGTCATGAGCCTGTGTGTGACAAGTGCGCGGGTGGCACAGCCGCCCGGCGATGCTTGATGTTGACGGCCGAAGCCTTGGCCAGTGCCATGGGGCTCAAGAAACGCAGCGGACCGATCAGGCGGGATGCGAACAGGTACACGTGCCGCGCCACCGATGCGTCGCGCGCTGCCGCCGAGAACATCAGCCGCTCCACGGGATTGAACGGACGGGACTTGGCGAAGTCGGCGGCCAGGTACTGGTGACCGCGCAGCTGACGCCGGTGTCTGCGTGCGTACATCACGAGCGACCTGTCGAGGTCGCCCCGACCGGTTGCGGCCGAGGCGACCGCCTCTGCCAACCATTGCGCGGACTGAAGAGCCCACCCGCATCCCACTCCCCACAGGGGATCGCCGGTCAGGGCGGCGTCGCCGATGAACGCGACGCCCGGTGCGGTCGGCTTGCGGCTGTGAAGCGGGTAGTTGACAGTGCCGGTGATCTTCGTGACGCGCTCGGCGGAGTCGATGGGCGGTGCCTCGGGCAGGGCGCGGACGAATTCGAAGAAGCTGCCCTCCAGGTCTTCCCGGAAGGCCGGCAGCCGCTTCTTGTCCGGGAGCACCGCGATGACCGTCACCCCGTCGTCGTTCGGAAACGCGTACGCCATGTCGGGCTCGAGGAACCAGGCGTGACCGATCCCGCCGTGCAGCGGAAGGTTGCGGAAGTGCGCGAGATAGCCGAACCGCGCGTTCTCGTGCAGCCGAGCAGGCACCCCGGCGAACTTCGCTACGGCCGAGTCCTTGCCATCGGCGCCGACCACCAGGCGGGCCCGGATCTCGCGCTCGCCCTGCGGTGTCGACGCGCGGACCCCCAAGGTTCGCCCGGCTTCCCGGACCAGCCCGGTCACCTGGTGACCGAGGAGCAGGTCGACGCCAGGGGTTTCCGCCGCATGGGACCTGATCAACGGGTCGAGGGTGCTGCGCCGAATGTTGTACGCGTACGGTAGCTCGGGGCCCGCCGGCGCGGCCCTCGGCTCGATCCATCCCCAGCGGGTGTACCAGCGGGCCTCGTTACGGACGGCCCCCGCCTTCTCCAGAGCGGGGATGAGGCCGAGTTCGTCCAGTACCGGGTAGGCGTTGGCCGTGATGGAGTGGGTGCACAGCACCTTGTACGCTTCGGGGTCCGAGCGGCGTTCCAGCAGTGCGACGCGGACACCGCGTCGAGCGAGCAAGATCGCCGCTGCGCTGCCGGCGAGGCTGGCTCCGCTGATGACGACGTCGTAGTCGTATCCCGCGCTCTCAGGCTTGGTCATGCGCTGATCGCTCCCTTCGGGGTGTGGTGCCGTTCGTGGGAGTGGTGCAGTGCTACTGCTGTCAGGTACATGAACAGTTTGTCAAGGGTTGTGGAGCGGGTGATGCGTGATCAGGCTGCGGTGGCCTCCTCCGTGCGTTCAACCAGGGCACCGTTCTCGAACCTCGCGCGGGAACGGACCAGCGCGACCAGGCGCGCCCCGGTGATCGCCGCAGGCCCCGGGCCTTGTGAAACCAGCAGCTCTGATGGCGGTCGCTCGGGAACACCTCGGCCAGGGCCCTCCACAGCCCATCGCCCCATCGCCGACGACCAGCTCCGGGTCGCGCATGCCCCGCCGACGGCAGTCCCGCAGCAGGTCGGCCCACGACGGCAACGGGGCGCGAGGGCGCCCAGGCCGGGTCGCACACCGACCCAATACGCCCACCCATCCCTGCAGTGAGGGGCCAACTCCCCATGAGGCCATGGCATCCCGACAGCGGGATGAGGGGGTGCCATGCCATCGCTCATGGCTGGTCTGCTGTCGCGATGCCATCGAGTCGTCGCGATGGTGATGGCCTCAGCCTGCTTGACCGGAACCCTGGTCGGGCTGATCGCCACGCCGGCCTCCCGCTCCCCCAGCCGGCCAGTGGCCGCCGACCGGCGGTAACGTCCTGGAAGGGGTGAGCGTTGCCGACACGTTCGTCACTTCGTGTTGGTCGCCAGCTGCAGCAGCGTCTCGAACAGTGCGTCAAGAGCGGCCCGGTAGGCATGTTCGGGTGGGGCTGCGAAGCCGATGAGCAGACCCTCCGGGCGCCCGCGGGGATCGATGTGGAGTTCGGACAGGCCACGCAGTGCGAGTCCCTGCCGGGCGCAGAGGGAGAGGATCTCGTCTTCCGGTGGCCAGTCGGTGGGGAGGGTCAAGAGGGCGTGCAGACCGGCGGGAACGCCGTGGGCGGTCAGTCCCGTAATACCGGACACGCGGCCCAGCAGCAGTTCTCGTCGTCGGCGGTAGTGCAGGCGGGTGGCGCGCACATGGCGGTCGTACGCGTGGGTGGTGATGAGATCCGCGAGGACGAGTTGCGAGAGGCTCTCGGTGTAGAGATCGGCTTGCTGCTTGGCTTCAACCACCGGCTTCACCAGATGGGGCGGTAGGGCCATCCAGGCCAGGCGCAGAGCCGGACCCAGGGTCTTGGAGGCGGTGCCGCAATAGATGGTCCGGTCGGGAGCGACGCCCTGGAAGGCTCCGACGGGTTGGCGGTCGTAGCGGTACTCGCCGTCGTAGTCGTCCTCGATGACCAGCCCGCCGGTGGTGCGCATCCAGGCGCCGACCGCCTGACGTCGGCTGGGGTGGAGAGGGACACCGGTCGGGTACTGATGCGAGGGCGTCAGCAGCACGGCGTCGACCTCGCGCGTCAGCGCGTCCACGCAGGCGCCGCGGGCGTCGACGGGCATGGGCGGGGTGGCAAGTCCGGCGCGCTGGACGACGGCACGGAAGACGTTGTGACTGGGGTCCTCGACGGCCACCCTCTGGGCGCCGTTCTGGGCCAGCACGCCGCTGAGCAGGCTCAGGCCCTGGTAATAACCGGAGGTGATGACGATGCGGTCGGGGGTAGTGGTCACACCGCGAGTGCGGCCGAGGTAGTCGGCGACCGCGGCGCGCAGTTCGATCCGGCCTTGGGGGTCCCCTGCGCCGAACACCACCGAGCGGGAGCCCGCAACCACCCGGCGTGTTGCCGCGAGCCAGGCGCGGGCGGGGAAGGCGCTGACATCGGGAATCCCTGGGCGCAGGTCATGGTGAGGCCCCGCCGGTATCGGTACGGCTGATGGGGAGGTCACGGTCTCCGGCGGTATGTCGGCCACGGTGGTGCCCGACCCGGGCCGGGTGGTCAGGTAGCCCTCTTCGACCAGTTGGTCGTAGGCGGCGGTCACCGTGCCACAGGACAGTCCGAGTTCGGTAGCCAGACCCCTGGTGGAGGGTAGGAGCGTCCCTGCGGCCAGGCGCCCCTGTCGGATCCCGTCGCGCAGCGCCGACTCCAGAGCCGATCGGCGGCCTTTCGAGGCGTCCAGATCGATGTGCAGGTCTACCCGCGAACCGGACCAGGTTTTCTGCACAGAACTGGATCTTACACCTGGTCCAGTGCCCACCTAGCCTCAGCCCAAGTGATCAACAGCCCGCCAGAGACAGGACGTACGCCGATGACCGTGATAGCCCACCTCAGTGACACCCACATCGACAGTGAGCCGCGCAGCATCGAGCGCACCCGGGCTGTCATGCGCTACTTGGAAGACCTGCCCTACGACCTGGACGCGGTCCTGGTGACCGGAGACATCACCGATCACGGTCTGCGCGCCGAGTACGAGCAGGCCCGTCAGCTCTTCTCCTCGCGGCACCCGGTAATGCTCTGTCCCGGCAATCACGACAGGCGTGATGCCTTCCGCACTCACCTCCTGGCGCAGGCGAGTTCGACAACTCCGGTCAACCAGGTGCATCGGAGCGCTGACGTGGTCATCGCGATCTGCGACTCATCGGTGCCGGGCAAGGACGAGGGCTTCCTCTCGGACGAAACCCTGGCGTGGCTCGAAGACGTCCTGGCCGGGACGTCTGACCGGACGCCCGTGCTGATCGGCTTCCACCACCCGCCGGCGCAGTTGCACGTCCCGTTCATCGACGGCATCCGCCAATTCGGTGCGGAGCGGCTCGTGGCCGTCGCTGACCGTCACCGGAACATCGCGGCATTCCTCTGCGGCCACGCCCACACAGCCGCGGCGACCACCTTTGCCGGACGCCCACTGCTGGTGGCCCCCGGAGTCATCTCCACCCTCCGTCTTCCCTGGGAGCATCGTGTGCACCCCCAGGACCACGTCCACCTGGACCATCCACCTGCGCTTGCTTTCCACATCGTCGACGAGACAGGGCAGGTGACCACGCACTTCCGCCACGTCCGTGTGTGAGTGCGCCGCACCAGCCTCGGAAGAGCCCGATGCCAACGCGACCGCCTACGTACCGCAACAAGCGCGCTCGGTGAGGGGGCGCGCAGGTGGCCAGTTGTGCATACGGATGGGTCAAGTGCCGTCTGTCCCAGGTCGTTCATGCTGGTGCATCCTGGTCGGCGGGGCCGTGGGGGACCGGACGGGCAGGAGGGAGCGGACGCATGCGTGCGACCGTGCTGGATGTGGTGCGGGATGTAGTCGGCGAACACGCGCCGCAGGAAAGCCAGTTGGTCGAGGATCTGGCGGATCTGGACTACGGCCTGGTGGTACGGCGGATGCGGCAGGCGTCCTCCGCCGGACGGGGCGACCCGCTGGGCTTCGGCCTCGGCGACGTCGCAAGCATGCTCACGCCCTGGGTACTGATGGTGGTCGACGAGACGTGCCGCGCCGCCGTAGCGGACGGGACCGGGCGGCTGATGAACCGGGCCACGACCGCCCTCGGACGGCTGCGTCCGTCCGCCCGCCGCACCGCCGCCCCGCCCGAGGTGCCCGACCTCGACCGGGAGCAGTTGGCGTCCGTACGGCGGCGGGTGCGTGAGGAGGCGACACGGCGCGGCCTCTCCGCCGCCGACGCCGACGGCCTCGCGGACAGCGTGGTCGCCCGGCTGGCCTTGGCGGGCACGGAAGACCCGCAGGGCGCCGGGTCCGGTGAGCCCGGCGGTTCGGGCGGGTCCGGTGAGTCGGACGACGGTGGTGGTCGTCAGGAGAACGGAGCGGTCCGGTGAGCGGGGGCACGGAGGCGACCGTGTCCCGTCAGGCCCCCGTGCCATCGGCCCCCGACCCCGGCGCGCTGCCCGCCGGGACCACCCTGCGCTTCCTCGTCCTGGTCGTCGCGATGGCGGCGGCCACGCTCGAGATGCTGCGCGACATCCTGCGGCCGTACCCCGCCAAGAACGTCGAGTTCCTCTGCGAGTTCGCGGCGGGCTACGACCCGGGCGGAAATCTCCTCGACAACGTGACACGGAGCAACGCCCAGGCAGAGGCGATCAAGGAGTGCGCCGAGGGCGCCCCCGTGACACCGGAGTGGTACGGCCTGGCCGGCAGCGTCGTCGTCCTGCTGGCGGCCACGGCCGTGTACCTACTGCTGCCGCGCTGGAAGCGGCGGCGGCGCGGTCTGGTGCCGCTGACCGGCCGGGACCCGCAGGGCGAGATCCGGGCCGAGATCGCCCGGCTGGCCGGGATCGCCGGCGTGCGCACCCTGCCCGCCCTCGTGGTCGACCTGACCGCCCTCGACGCCGGCGCGGTGGTCTTCGGCCGTGCGGGCAGGCGCACCCTCTGCCTCAACAACGGCCTGCTGCACGTTCGCCGCTCCGAGCCGGCCCGCTTCCAAGCCGTGGCCCTGCACGAACTGGCCCATCTGCGCCACCGAGACGTGGACATCGCCTATGCCGTGACGGCACTCTGGCGGGCCTTCCTCGCCCTGGCCGCCGTCCCGTTCACCCTCGTGGTCGGCGGAAGCCTCGTCGCGGCGCACTTCGGCTGGTTCATGGGCGCCGACGCCGTCTTCTGGCCCGCCGCCCGGCCGTACTTGGTCCGGGAGATCGCGACCGCCGCGTTCCTGTTCCTCCTGGTCGTCCTGGCCCGCGCCGACACCCTGCGCCACCGCGAGCTGTACGCCGACCGGGGGGCCGTGACCCTGGGTGCCGATCCCGGCGTCTGGCGGGCACGGGCCGAGGGGGCCGTGGCACAAGGCCGCCCGGCGCGGAGCGTCTCGGCGTTGTGGCGCAGTCACCCCTCCTGGGAGGAGCGGTGCCGCGTACTCAGGGATCCGGCCGGTCTGTTCGCGCTGACGGACATGCCGTTGTTCCTGCTCGGTGCCGCGACCCTGATCACCGGGAACGCGCTGAGCAACCTGTGGGACGCGCGTCCGGCCGCCTGGCTCGTCGGGGGTCTGGCGGCGGCCCTCCTGACGGTCTCGGTCTGGCGCGCGGCCCTGTACGCCGCCCACCGGGGCACCCCCGGGCCCTCGGGCGTGCGGTCGGGCCTGGCGCTCGGACTGGGCCTGGTCTGCGGGGAGTTGCTGTCCGGGGCGGACATCGGCCCCGACTGGTGGCCCACGCACCTGGAACCCCTCCTGTTCCCGTTGCTCGGCGCCGTGGTCTACGTCTGCTGGCTGGCCCAGTGCGCACGGCTGCGCCTGCGGGACACGCCGGGCACGCTCCCGGCGCTGCGCGGGGCGGTGCTCGTCGCGGCCGTCGCGGGGTGTGTCGTGGCAGCGGCCGGTCTCGGCTGGTGGCTGGGCGAGGGCCAGTTGTGGCTGGCCGGGGACTTGTACCGGGCGGGCGGTCTGGAGCAGCACGTCCGTGAGGTCTTCCCCGGCCCCTGGGACCAGTTCGAGCAGTACGCGACGGTGCTGCCGTGGATCGCCACAGCTCTCGTGAGCGTGAGCGTCGCCGGCTCGGCCCCCTTGATCGCGGCGGCCGCGGTGGTCCTGTGGGTCTATCCGGCAGTGCTGCTGCTCAGGCGGCCACGGGCGACGGGGCTGCAGTCCACGGTCCTCGCCGGACTGGCCGGGGGTGTGTTCGGCGTCGCCGCCGTGGCCGCGGTGATGGCGTATGTCCACTCCTGGCGTCCTCCGCTCGACGAGCGAGGCATCGCCTTCGGAGTCGTCTACATGTGGTGGCGGACCGTAGCCCTGTGGACCGGCGTGGCCGTGACGGCGGCCGTCGTCGCCGCGACCACCCGCACCCACCGACTGCCCCGCGCCCTCGCCGCCGCGGGCATCGCCCAGATCACGGCGCTGGCGGGGCAGTTCGTGCTCCAGTCCGCCGACGGCTGTCTGGGTCCGCTGCGGGTCATGGGCAACACCTGTCACTGGCTGCCCGACGCATCGTGGTCCTTGACCGAACTCCTGGTGCAGACGGCCGCACCGGCGATGTTCGGCGCCGCCCTGGTCGCCACACCCCTCGCCCGGCTGCCCCGCGCCGCAAGGCCTTCAGCGCCCGCCGAAGCCGTACGGCGGTCTTGGCCGATCCGGGTCGCCGTGGGCGCCGTCGCGATCCTGGCCGTCATGTCGTCCGTAGTCGCCGTGCGTTCGGTGACGGGCCACGGTACCGCCCTGCCCGTTCCCAACCGTCCCGCGGCCTCCCACACCGACGAAAAGGTTCGGAGCTTCCAGTTGCTGGCCTGGTTCAAGATGAGCGGTCAGGCCGACACGGTTGCCCTGGCCGCTCGCTACACCGAACTCGCCAAGTGGCTCAAGGAGTCGACGGACGCCGAGACCGGTGCCATCGACGGGAGAACCCTGCGCCCCGTCTGCAGCGGCCTCGCCCGCGACACGGCCACCGCCCGGCACCATCTGGGCGTACCCGACCCCGAGCTGGGCCGCGAATGGTCCACCCTGCTGACCAAGAGCCGGGACGCGGCCCGCGAGTGCACGGCCGTGCTCGACTCGGAGGCGGACGACGTGCAGCGCAACACGAAGATGCTGGAGCAACTCTTCGACGCCTACGAACAGGCAGGCCATGCCCTCCCACCCGTGACGGACCGCGTCGCCACCGCGCTGGAGCAGTGGCCGCAGTGGAAGGCTGACTGATCGGCCCGCGCGGGAAGGTGGACCGCCCGCTGCACATCGGCTACACCGGCGCGGGCAGAGCGGCCGGCCTGCCCGCTCACCTGACGTACGCCATGCGGTCGACCCACTGGGACAGCGTGAGGGAGGTGGTCCATGCCCTGCGGGCCGGGCCACGACCGCGGCGCTGGCACGGCGCGGCGTAGCCGGAACCCGACGGGTGCGGCCGTCGCTGTGGGCCCAGGTCGGGGGCCAAGGCTTCGCGCAGCGAGGAGAGGTGTGCGGCTACCGCGGCGAGACAGTGGTGTTCGTCCCGGCACGCGGAGCAGATGCCCAGGTGAGCAATGACCGTACTGGCCTGCTCGGGGGGAAGGAGTTCGAGAGCGTGTCCGGCCAGCAGGTCACGGACTGCGTGACATTCGTCGATGGAGGTGGTCATGTCGGATCCTCTCCGTGCTGCGTCGCCCGGCCGCTGGGGCATGCCACAAGGTCCAGGCAGTTCTGGAGGCCGTGCGAAGCATGGATGGAGCTTCTTGTGGCACAGAGCCAGATTGGCCGAAAGGCAGCCCCATGCGCGTCGTCTCCCCGCAGTGATTGCCGGGTACTGCGACCGCAGTACCCGGCAGGGTGAGCTGCTCCGTATGGGTCGGCAGGGGCGTTCAGCCGGGCGTTCGTCACACAGGCAGGGATGACGGACCGCGATCCGTCGACGCGCTGACCAGGCCGCATTGATAGGCGATGACGACAAGCTGGGCCCGGTCCCGGACGGCGAGCTTGCTCATGGCGCGGTTGACGTGGGTTTTCACAGTCAACGGACTGACGAACAGATGTTCGGAGATCTCGTTGTTCGACAGGCCCAGCGCCACGAGTCTGGTCACGTCGCGTTCCCGAGGAGTGAGGCAGGCCAGCTGCTCGTGAACCGCGCCGGTGCGGGGTTCGGGCTGGGCCAGGAAGCGCGTGATCAAGGCGCGTGTGGCCGCCGGGGACAGAAGCGCCTCGCCGGCGGCCACCGTGCGAACGGCGTCGAGGAGCTCTTCCGGCTGCGCTCCCTTGCCCAGAAAGCCGCTCGCGCCGCCCCGCAGAGCCTCTGCGACGTACTCGTCGTTCTCGAAGGTGCTCAGGATGAGCACCTTCACGGCCGCAAGGTCGTCGGCCTCGCTGATGGCCCGCGTGGCGGCCAGGCCGTCCATCTCGGGCATCCGGATGTCCATCAGGACCACATCGGGGTGCTGCGCGCGCGCCAGCTCCACGGCGTCCTGGCCGTTGGACGCCTCGCCCACGACCTCCATGTCCTCCGTGGAGTCGAAGAGGATTTTGAAGGTGCCCCTCAGCAGTGCCTGATCATCAGCGAGCAGAACGCGGATCGTCATGTCCGGCCTTCCGGTAGTGCATTCGACTCCGCGCTGTCCACTGCCGCAGCAGAGCGCAGGGGTAGTTCAGCGATCACGGTGAATCCGCCCTCGGGCCGCGCTTGTGCAGTGAGTGCCCCACCCACGCTGGCCGCCCGCTCCCGCATGCCGATCAGGCCGTGGCCGGTCCCCTGCTGCGGTCGGTGCGGGAACGCACGACCGTCGTCCTCGACAGTGATGGTCAACCAACGGCGGCCGTAGCTCAGGTGCAGCCGGGCCTTGTCCGCACTGCCGTGCTTGCGCACATTGGTCAGAGCCTCCTGGACGATGCGGTAGGCGGCCAGATCGACCGCCGGAGTCAGCTGCTGGGTGGTTCCGTGCCGGGTGTGGAGGACGTCAAGGCCGACCCGTTCGAGCGAGGCGAGCAGGGCTGGTACCTGTGCCAGGCCCGGGATGGGATCGCGCGGTGCGTCGCAATCGCCGGACTGCCGTAGCAGGCTCACGGTGACACGCAGCTCGTCCAGCGCCGACCGGCTGGTGTGCTGGATGTCCTTGAGGGCAGCGAGGACCTGCTCGGGTCGCTGATGCCCCACGTGGGCCGCCACGCCGGCCTGAGCGTTGATCAGGGCGATGTGATGGGCGACGACGTCGTGCAGCTCACGTGCGATCCGGACGCGCTCGGCCGCTACGCGTTGCTGCGCCTCCTGTTCGCGTGTCCGCTCCGCATGCTCCGCGCGTTCCTCCACGGCCGTGACGTAGGCGCGGCGCGAGCGCACTCCGTCCCCGACCGCCGCCGGCAGGGCCGTCCACGCCAGCATCGCGGCGTTGTCCGGTTGCAGCCAGGATCGCGGTTCGTGCACCACAGCGGCTCCGACCAGTACGGCAGCCGACACCGATGCCACACTCCAGGTCGTGCGTCGGTCCGTCAACGCGGCCAGCGAGTACACGGACACGATGACCGGGCTTGTCACGAGTGGACTCTCCCGGAACCCGAGCAGTTGGAACGCCGCCCCGCAGCTGACCGCCAAAGCCGCCACGGCGAAGGGGTACCGACGCCGCCAGGGCAGCGCGAAGCAGCCGACAGCGGCAAGCAGGACAGCCGGCCATCTCAGATCGAAGCGGTGCTCGTGCGGGATGACGGAGGCGGCCACGGCGGACAGCACGAACAGCGCCAAGGCTCCCAGTACGCCGAGAGTCCTGTTTCGGGGGCCATGCCCTGGCCTGCCTCTGATGCTCACCGCCATGGCACCACCGTAGGGATGCTGTCGGCGCGATGCTGAGCCGGCGAAAGCGGTCTGCCGCCGATTTCCCAGCCCAACAGCCCAGCGGGACCATCGAGGGAGCTGACCTTTTCGAGTGACGATCAGCGTCGTCCGTCGCTACGCGGACCACCGCCGAAGCACCGGTCTGCAGCGGCTGGGGCACGCGCCGGCGGGGCTGTCAGCTGCTGCGGCACTACGCGACTCGGGGCCGCCGGTATTGCGGGGAGCATGGCACTCAACGATCTACGCCTATCACCGACTCAACCCACCTGACCAGGGACTTCATCAAGGCGTTCAGGTTGTGGTCAGGTTGACCGCACGGTTTTGAAACTCATGCCTTAGAAGCCTCAAAGCAATGGCAAAGGCATCTGTGGAACCAGCAGTTCAACGTGTCATCGTGCGCTCCATGACCACAGAGCACCTTCTCGACGACCGCCCACACTCTCCTCTCCGCACCATGGCGAGCAAGGTGCCGGAAGTGACCGTCTACTTCTGGATCATCAAAGTGCTCACCACGGGGATGGGCGAGACGGCATCGGACCTGCTGGCCCGTCTGCTCGGTCCGATACCGGCGGTCGCGCTCGGTGGTCTGGCCCTGGTCGCTTCCCTGGCCGTTCAGCTCGCCGTCCGCCGGTACGTCGCCTGGGTCTACTGGACCGCCATCGTCATGGTCAGCGTGTTCGGCACGATGGCGGCCGACGTCCTGCACGTCGGCCTCGGGATCTCCTACGCGGTGTCCACACCGCTCTTCCTCACCGCACTGGCCGCCGTGTTCGCCCTTTGGTACGCCAGTGAGCGGACCCTGTCCATCCACAGCATCCGTACCCGCCGCCGCGAGACGTTCTACTGGGCGGCCGTTCTCGCCACCTTCGCCCTCGGCACGGCGGCCGGCGACCTGACCGCGACCGTCGGGTTCGGGTACCTCGGCTCCGTCGCTCTCTTCGCCGCAGCGATCTGCGTGCCTGCGGTTGCCCACCGGCTCGCCGGCCTGAACGCCGTGTCCGCTTTCTGGACCGCCTACGTGATCACCCGTCCCCTCGGTGCCTCCCTTGCCGACTGGATGGCGCTCGGCCACGCCCGGGGCGGACTCGGACTGGGACTCGGTCCGGTCACCCTCGCCTGGACGGTGGCCATCGTGTGCTTCGTGGCTTACCTCGCCGTGTCCCGTCCAGACACCGAGCGGTAGGGCGATCTGACGGCGGGGGTCGAGCATGCCCTGGCTTCCGGCTCCGCCGGGAGACGAGGGGCGGATTCCGCCCGTCCCTCGTCGGGGCCGCGTAACGCTCCCTCCCGTAGCGCCCGCATGGGGCCAAGTCCAGCCGATCACTGCGCCACGCCGGCGAGCAGCCAGCGGCGCACGGGAACTTCGAGCAGAACGCGGCCTCCGTCCGGTCTGTGCGGGGCGGTGACGTCCCATCCGTACTTCAGGGCGAAGGCATCTGTGATCGGCTCTGGGAACAGGCCACGGTGCAGCACCGCCTCCCCCTCGGCCACCACTGGCGATCGGCCGTCCTCCAACGCCAGGGAGACCCGCGGGAACTTCTCGATGTTGCGGACCTTGACCGAGCCTCCGTCCGCACCGATCCACCAGCTGCCGTGCAGAAAGACGAACCAAACGGGCGTCACGTGGGGAGATCCGTCCGGTCGCACGGTGCACAGCCAGACGTTCTTCTCCTGGGCCAGGCGGTCACGCAGAGCAGGTCCTGGGGAGATCGCAAGATCACGCATTCGCCATTTTCACCCCCCGCCCGCCAGAGCGCCTGGGTCTGACGGCCCAGGACCGCCTCGTGCGTACGCCCTAAGCCCATGGGGGTAGGCCATCACCTGGGGGCAGGCCATAGGGGGCGCCCCAGGGACGAGGCAAAGTACCCGACCGCCACTATGTCGGCGCCGTTCAGCCGGAGGGCAGTCGCGCCGTCGGCGCTGTTCAGCCGGAGGGCGGTGGCGCCGTCTGCGGCTCGGGCAGCCACCGGGTCATCGCCCACAGGCACGTCCCCAGCCAGCCGATGGCGAACAGCCAACCGCCGACGACATCGGTGAACCAGTGCACTCCCAGGTAGATGCGGGTCAATCCGACCGACACGCCCCAGCAACCGATGACGACCCGCAGCGGCGTCGCGCCGCGCGGCGATCGCAGGGTGACCGCGATGATCAGCAGCCCGGCAGTGACGGCCGCCGTGGTGCTGTGGCCCGAAGGGAAAGCCCAGCCGGTGGCATGCGTGGCCCAGTCGGCCCTCGGCGGTCGGGCGCGCTGGACGAGTTCCATCACGCCGTACCGCAGGACCTGTCCCACGGCCAGACATGCGACGCACAGGGCGACGGCGCTCAGCCGGTGCCGCACGGTGCGTCCCGCGACCAGGCCGGCCAGCACGGCCAAGGCGTAAGGGATGACTCCGGTCCCGGTGGCGGTCACCCCACGGGCCAGCATCACTACGGCCTCCGGGCGATGCCCGACCGACCAGGAGAGGAAACTGCTGTCCGGCCCGAGCGGCGCCCCGGCATGACCGGCGACCAAGGCGGTCAGCGCGCCGACCAGGATCCACGCGCCGAGGCCGGCGCTCAGGATCGGACGGGAACCGTCGTGGCGGTTCATGCGGTGAACAGCCGGGCGCCCACCCGCTTGGTGGTCAGCCACCGTGCCAGTTCCTGCACCCGCTGCCGCAGCACGAGCATCGCCACCAGCGCCACGAGACCACCCACAACCACGCCGGCCAGGACGTCGTGCGGATAGTGCGCGCCGACCCACACTCGGGAGACCCCCATCGCCAGCGCGGCCAGAACCGCAACCGCCCCGAGCCGACGCGAGACGAACAAAAGGGCCAGGGCGGCCCCCGCGGCGATCGCCGCGTGGTTGCTGGGGAAGGACCAGTCACCCGGTGCCGGACACGCCTCCAGTGTCCTCACGTGGAGGCTCTGACACGGCCGGTCCTCGCGCACCGCCAGCTTCACGACCATGTCGACGCCGTAGGAGAGGACCACGACCACCGGCACGACCATAGCCGTCACGGCGGCGACCGCCCCGGCACGGCGCGCCTGCCACCACCCGACGACTATGAGGACGGCGAACAGCGCGAGCCCGAACGTGGTCCAGACCGACACTGCGTCGTCCAGCCAGTCGGGCGCGCGCTGTGCCAGGTGCACCACGTCCTCGTACGCAGTGCCGTCGATGGACGAACCATCACGGGCCAGGATCACTGATGCCCTCCGTTCGGCCTGGCGGCCCGGCGGCTGCGCAGAGCCTCGAGCACAAGAGGAATCAGCGACACGACGACGATCAGCGCTACCAGCGGCAGCAGGTAACGGTCGACGTTCGGGACCGAGGAGCCCAGCGCGTAGCCCGCCAGGACGAGTCCGACGGTCCAGAGCAGGCCGCCGAGCGCCTGCCAGAGCGTGAACGTCCGGACCGGGACCTCCAGGGCGCCCGCCACCGGGTTGAGGACGGTGCGCACCACCGGGATGAACCGGGCCAGCACGACGGCTTTGGCGTACCCGTACCGCTCCAGCAGTTCCTCGGCCCGTTTCATCCCCTCGTGCAAACGCGGCGACCGGCTGCGGGCCATCAGAGCCCCGCCCGCCTTCCGGCCGATCAGGTATCCGCAGTGGGCACCAGCCAGTGCGCCGACGGCCGCCACGACCAGCAGCGGCGCCAGCGACAGCTTCACGGCCCGGTCCGCAGTCCCGGTGCACAGGAGCCCCGCGGTGAACAGCAGGGAATCGCCCGGCAGGAAGAACCCGATCAGCAGTCCGGTCTCGGCGAACAGCACGACGCCGACGCCCAGCACACCGAAGGCAGCCAGCAGGGACCGCGCATCGAGCACGTTCACGGCGAGCTGCGACGCGAGGTGAAGCGGTGTGGTCATGCGACCTCCGGCCCTTTCCCTGGGAACGTTGTGACGGTGAACTACCAGAAGCGGATGTCTACAACAAAGTAGACCGTCTACTGAACTGTAGACGATCGGCGTGCACGGAACGTTCCCGACGCACCGCACCTCGCAGGGTCCATCCATGGCCGGGCAACCGCGGGGCTGCGCGGTCAGGAGAGCGCCTTGGTCACGGCTACTGCTACATGCGGTCGGCCGAGGCTTGCCGAGTGTCCGCGCCAGAGCTGACGTGCCGCAGGGTCCGCTGGGAGCCGTGCCAGTCCAGGCACACCACGGCGGCATCGTCTTCGAGCCGGCCCTGGCGGCGTCCCGGACTGCGGACGTCAGCGTCAGCGCCGCCCCCCGCGGGTGCAGGTCCCGGGTGCGCTCCAGCAGGGCGAGCAGGTCGACCTTCTCCCCATGACGTTCGAGCATGCCATCGGTCACCATGAGCAGACGGTCACCAGGGCGCAGGTCGATGTCCTGAACACGGCAGGGGTGGGGCACGGACACAGGCAGCCCGAAGGGATGATCCATCCACCGTGCCGCCCTCTCCGCTGCGGTCAGCAGCCGGGAAAGTAGTCCACTCTGCCTACCACTCACGACCACGGCCACCCTTCCACCAGCCCCACCTACAGCTTGGGAACCATCACGGCGGACGCCAATCGGGGCGTGGTCACGGCAAGTGAAGGTCGTCAAGTTGTGCGTTCGCGGAGATGAATCGGCCCCGGCGTCCGCCAGCCGGCACCGCCGTCTGGTCGCGCGACTCGACGAGTAGCTGACCGGATCCGCCTCCACCGCTGGCGGCCAGCCGAGACGCTCACAGGCCCCGGTTTCAGGCGGGCCCGTGTCTCATGAGACCGAGCGCGCCGGAGGTGGCGGCCCGACCGCGAGAGCGCTGCTACGCGCGGCCGAGAACCGGGTCCTGCGTGCCGTGCCTCCGGGAACCGGCGCGGTCGCCTCCACCTGCCCCGGGGCCGACCGACCACGGGTGACCTTCGCACAGCGCCCGCCGTCCGGGAACGCTTCTCGGTCGAGGTTCGTCTACAGTTACGAAGACGGTCTACATTCCTGTAGTCATCTGCTTCACCCGTGCGCTCACGCCGGTTCGGACGCGTGGAAAGGGCTCGCCCCGCATGACCTCTCCGTTGCATCCGGCCTTGCCTCGCCGCCGGGCCGCCCCGGGCCCGGTGCGGACACCTCATCGGCCGGAAGGCGAGAGCGGCACTGCCGACGATGCTCCCAGCGAGGCAACGGTCGGCCACCCGAGCCACCCCACGGTGTGCTCGGCGGCTTCGGCGCGGTGGCTGCCCGATTCGTTCATCTCAGGTACGACTTCGGCCGGAGGGCCGACGGAGGATCATGCGACCCAAGATCCTGGTTGTTGAGGACGATCACGCCCTGCGGGACGTGCTACGCCGAGGCCTTGAGGACGAAGAG
>NZ_JBEXYL010000107.1:0-26603 GCF_040630895.1 Streptomyces sp. NPDC005728 | reverse complement strand
GGGGTTATCCTTAACCGTCATGAAAAACGCCGAAGGGGTAACTACCATTGGGATGGTCCGCCTTCGACTTCTGTGGAGCTAAGGAGAATTGAACTCCTGACCTCCTGCATGCCATGCAGGCGCTCTACCAACTGAGCTATAGCCCCTTGCGGTCATGCGGTGGAGCCGCATATCGACCGTGTCGCCCGGTTTCCCCGGCGGCGACGCCAACATTACACGGTCCCCTGGGTGCAGTACCAAATCGGTTTCCGCTCTGCTCCCGTACGGGAGCTAATGTCTGCATTCGTGACCCTGATCGCGCTCTCCGGAGCCCTGCGCCGGGCGCCGGCGGCCGTGGGCACGTGCCTGGTGTCGTTCACGGCGTTCTGGCTGGCGCAGCGGGCTGCGCACGTGTCGATGATCGACCTGATGGTGTACCGGGCCGAGGGGGCAGCCGTCCGCGCGGGAGGCGACCTGTACGCGCTGCGGGCGACCGCCGCGCACCTGCCCGCCACCTACCCGCCGTTCGCTGCCCTGCTGTTCACCGCGCTGACCCTGCCGGACCCCGTGACCCTGCGGGTACTGGCGACGGCGGGGAATCTCGCCCTCCTCGTGGTGTTCGTACGGCTGTCGCTGAAACTCGTCGGCCACGCGCGCGTGGAGAGCGTCTGGTGGGTCGCGGCGGTGGCCGTGTGGTGCGAACCGGTGTGGACGACCGTGCGCTACGGCCAGGTCAATCTGTTGCTGGCCGCCCTGGTGCTGTGGGACCTGTCCCGGCGCCCCGCCGGCCGGTACGGCCGCTGGGCCGGGGCGGGACTCGGACTCGCCGCGGCGGTCAAACTGACGCCCGCGCTGTTCCCTGTGTTCCTGCTCGCGACAGGCGCCGCAGCCCGCCTCAGGGGTGAGGACGGGGGTCCTTGGCTACGCCCCGCGCGCGGGGCGGCCGCCGCGTTCGCCGGGGCGACGCTGCTCGCGGCCGCCGTCCTGCCGTACGACTCGTGGCGGTTCTGGACGGACACGGTGTTCCGCGCGGACCGGGCCGGGCACGCCGAGGGCACCGCCAACCAGGCCCTGCGCGGCGTTCTGGCCCGTCTGCTGCACACACCCGACCCGGGAGCCCTCTGGGCGGCCGCAGCGGCCGTGGTGGCCGCCCTGGGGCTCACGGTGGCGGTGACGGCCGAACTGCGCGGGTCGCGGCCCTGGGCGGTGTGCGCCTGCGCGGTCACGGCGCTGCTGATCAGTCCGGTGTCGTGGACACACCACTGGGTGTGGTGCGTGCCCCTGGTGCTGCTGCTGTGGACGCACGCACACCGGGCGGCCGCCCTGGGCACGGCGCTGGTCTTCTGCTCGTACGCCCCGTGGTGGGTGCCACACGGCGCAGGGCGGCCCGAACTGCACCAGACGGGCGGCCCGTTGACGGTGTCGGTCCTCTACGGAGGGGCCGGTGCGCTGTTCCTCGTACTGGCCAGGACATCGTTGCCGAGGTCCCGGCCGCGGTCAGAAGCGCGTCAAGCGGTGACGAAGGAGTAGAACCTCTTGAGCGTGCAGTGCTCCTCGAGCAGACGGCCGTAGATCGGCTCGCCCTCCAGCTCGCGGTAGGTCTCGATCGGGTCACCTTTTATGATCAGCGCCCGCGCGCATTCCTCGCACCAGTACTGGTATTCGGGATTGATCGGTTCCATGTCACGGACGATCGGCGTACCGCTCCCGCACCAGTCGCACTTTCGCCGGTGTGCACCCATCGATCAGCTCCAGCTGTGGCCGCAGGCCGTGCACACGTAGGAGATTCCGCCGTTGTCGCCGAGAACTTGGGCCACGCGCGCGGAACCGCAGGAAGGGCAGCTGAGCCGGGTGGTCGTATCCCGTATCAACGCCGCACCGAGGAGGTGGCCGCCCTCCTCAAGGATGCTCGCAGGCATCGCTACTCCCTCCCGTCGGGCCGCGCCCCCTTCCGGCCGTTTGATTCTGCCACGGCCGGACCAATACGGTCAGCGACGCCTCAGTACCAGTCCAGACACAGCCCCCACTGCGGCCGTTCCGGCCAGCGCCCATGCACACACCGAGAACGCCTCCGCAGAGGTATACGCCCGCAGGGCCCCCAGCGACTCAAGCCGGTTCAGGAACAGTGTGCCGAACGCCGCCACCCCGATCAGCTGGCCGAGCTGGACGACCGTCGCCAGCAGCCCGCTGGCGTCGGCCGCGTCCTCGTGCCGCACGGTGGCCAGTGCGCCCGTGAGCGTCGGGCTGAAGGCGAGCGCCAGCCCGACCCCCACACCGGCGTACCCGGTGTACAGCACCGCTCCCCCGTCGCCGCCGCCGTGGAAGGCCAGGCCCACGACGGCCGCGGACACTGCCGTGAGCGCGAACCCGGCCGGGGTGAGCGCCCGCTGCCAGGCCGCGGGCCACTTTCGCCAGGTCAGACTGACCACCCCGAAGACGACAGCGGTCGGCGCGAAGCTCAGACCGGCCCGCAGGGCGCTGTAGCCGAGGCCGCCCTGGACGTGCAGGGTCAGCGCGAAGAGGAAACCGGCATTGACCGACATGACGGCCAGGAGGCGGAACACGGCCAGGCCGATGCCGGGGTGCCGCAGGACCCGCAGCGCGATCAGCGGGGCGCCGCCACGCCGGGACAGCCGGGACTCATGGCCGCAGAACGCGGCGAACAGGACCGCGGAGGCGGCCAGCGACAGCCAGGACCACAGCGGCCAGTCCTCCTCCTGCCCGAGCACCAGCGGCACGGTCACCAGCGACACGGCCGCGCCGAGCAGGACGAGTCCGGGCAGGTCGAGTGCGCGCAACCGCTCGGACTCGGCTGCGCGGCCCGCCGGCAGAACCCGCCTGCCCAGCACCAGCAGGAGCAGGCCCACCGGCACGTTGACCAGGAACACCGGCCGCCAGCCGGTGCCGAACAGGTCGGCGCTGACCAGCACGCCGCCCGCGACCTGCCCGGCCGCCGCACCGATGGCGAGGACCGCCGAGTAGGCGCCGAGCGCCCGGGCTCGGGCCTCGCCGGTGAAGGTGCGCTGGATCAGGCTGAGCACCTGCGGGATCATCAGCGCCGCTCCGGCGCCCTGTACCAGCCGGAACACGATCAGCTCGGCCGGCCCCCGCGCCAGGCCGCAGGCGAGCGAGGCCGCGGTGAACAGGGCGAGTCCGGCGAGATGGACCCGGCCGTGGCCGAGCCGGTCGCCGAGCCGGGCGCCCGTGATCAGCAGCACGGAGTAGCTGATGGCGTAGCCGGCGACCACCAGCTGCAGGTCGGCGCCCGAGGCGTGGAGACCGGAACCGATGGTGGGGGCCGCGACGTTCACGATGAAGACGTCGAGGGCCGCCATGAACAAGGCGGTGAGCAGTGTCGCGAGGAGCAGCCGGGACCGATTGTCAGTGGCGGGTGTTTCACTGTGAGTGACGGGTGATGCGCTGCCGGCCGCGGCCTCTGCCCTGTCGGCGGCGAGGTCACTGTCAGTGGCGAGTGCTTCACTGATCGCAGGATAGGGGGCGGGCGCTGGACTCGGCCCGGTTCGAGGTGTCGTCGTCATGGCGTCGAGCCTGACGAAGGGCCGGTACGGGTGCCGAGTGCCCGCCGATGCTGGTACTGGCAGCACCTGGCAGCACCCGGGCCGGGTGCCCACGATGGGGGACGGGACGACGGGGGACGGGGGATCGACGATGGGGACGACAACACAGCGCCGCAGGCCGGAGCTGGCTGCCTTCCTGCGCAGCAGGAGGGCCAGGGTGACACCGGCCGACGTGGGCATGCCGCCGGGGCTGCGGCGGCGCACACCCGGGCTGCGCCGGGAGGAGGTCGCCCAGCTCTCGGGCGTGGGAGTGACCTGGTACACGTGGCTGGAGCAGGGCCGGCCGATCAACGCCTCGCCGCAGGTGCTGGACGCGGTCGCACGGACGCTGCGGCTGGACCCGCCGGAGCGGGAGCACCTGTATCGGCTGGCGGAGGTGCCCTTCGACCCGGCCCCGGAGGTTCTGACCCGCCGGGTCGGCCCCGATGTGCAGGGCATCATCGACGCCCTCGACCCGCTGCTCGCGGTGGTCTACAACTCGCGGTACGACGTCCTGGCCACCAACCCGGCCTACCGTGACCTGTTCGTGGTGCCGGAGACCCGCCGGATCGGTGTGCCGAACGTGTTGTGGACGCTGTTCACGGTGCCGAAGGAGACCTGTCCGGTGGTGCGCCGAGAGCACGAGCTGCCGGTGATGGTGGCGACGCTGCGGTCGGCGTACGGCAGACATGTGGGCGAGCCGGCCTGGGAGGAGTACATACGCGGGCTGTCGGCTGCGAGCCCCTACTTCGCGAAGCTGTGGGCGAGCGGGGAGGTGACGCCACCGGGGCCGCGGGTGAAGACGTTCCGTCACCAGGAGGTGGGCGAGATGCGGATGACCTCGCAGTCGCTGTCCATCGACGGGATGCCCGAGTGCCGAATCGTGGTCTACACGCCGGAGGACGAAGACGCGCGCGCGAAGGTCTCGTTGCTGAGAGAACGGAGACAGCCGCTGTGGCCGCCGACCGACGGGGAGGCCGCCGAGATCATCCGCCGCTGGAATGCAGAAAATCCCGCCCCCTGAGGGGGACGGGATCCTCATCACCGATCTTTGACAACTCAACAGAGTGTCGATCTGTGGAGCTAAGGAGAATTGAACTCCTGACCTCCTGCATGCCATGCAGGCGCTCTACCAACTGAGCTATAGCCCCTGGTGTTCTTCCCGCTCGGCGGGGGCGAACAAGAAGAACTTTAGCCTGCGACCTGCCGGAAAGTGAAATCCGGATCCCCGGGTCGGGAACGGCGGGCCCTCGGGCTGCTCAGTCGTCGTCGCCGAGGACGGGCTCCGGGAGGGTGCCCGCATTGTGCTCCAGCAGACGCCAGCCGCGGGCGCCTTCGCCGAGCACCGACCAGCAGCAGTTGGAGAGACCACCGAGGCTCTCCCAGTGGCGGGCCTCCAGGCCGAGGAGACGGCCGATGGTGGTCCGGATGGTGCCGCCGTGACTGACCACCACGAGGGTGCCGTCCTCCGGCAGCTTCTCGGCGTGCCGCAGCACGATGGGGGCGGCACGGTCGGCGACCTCGGTCTCCAGTTCGCCGCCGCCGCGGCGGACCGCCTCGCCGCGCTTCCAGGCGGCGTACTGCTCGCCGTAGCGGGCGATGATCTCCTCGTGCGTCAGCCCCTGCCAGACGCCCGCGTAGGTCTCCCGCAAGCCCTCCTCGCGGACGATGTCGAGGTCGGTGAGGGCGGCCAGCTCGGCGGCCGTGTCCGCAGCCCGCTGCAGGTCCGAGGAGACGATCGCGTCGGGCCCCAGGGAAGCGAGCAGCCTGGCGGCACGGCGGGCCTGGCCGATACCGGTCTCGGTCAGCTCGACGTCCGTGGTGCCCTGGAAGCGGCGCTCGACGTTCCACGCGGTCTGGCCGTGCCGCCACAGGATGACGCGGCGGCCGCGGTCCTTGCGGTCGCTCACCTCGCCGGTGGCGCTCATCGCCACTCTCCGCCCGGCTCGTCGGCGGCCTCGGCGGCCTGCAGCTCGGCGTGCGCCTTGGCCTTGCCGCGGGTGGCCTTGGCGTCGGCGGGCAGTTCGAGCTCGGGGCAGTCCTTCCACAGCCGCTCCAGGGCGTAGAAGACCCGCTCCTCGCTGTGCTGGACGTGGACGACGATGTCGACGTAGTCGAGCAGGATCCAGCGGGACTCGCGGTCGCCCTCGCGGCGTACCGGCTTGGCGCCGAGTTCCTTCAGCAGGCGCTCCTCGATCTCGTCGACGATCGCCCTGACCTGGCGGTCGTTCGGCGCGGAGGCCAGCAGGAATGCGTCCGTGATCGACAGCACGTCGCTGACGTCGTAGGCGATGACGTCGTGGGCGAGCTTGTCGGCGGCCGCCTGAGCGGCGGTGGTGATGAGCTCAAGGGAACGATCAGTGGCGGTCACTACACGGCTTTCGTCAAGGGGTCACTTGACATCAAGGGTCTCACGGACCGCCTGGCGCACCCCACGTGATTACCGCGTCACGTGGGGTGGCCCGGCCGCTGTCAGGAGGAGGCGGGCTTGTAGTCGCTGCCGAGGACGACCGAGACGTCGGCGCCGGAGGAGACGGTGCCCTTGGCCACGGAGCCGGCGGGCAGGCCCAGGGTCTTGGCGACCTCGGTGGCGTTCGCCTTGTCGGCGGCATCGGCGTAGAGCACCTTGGAGGTGGCCTGGGTGCTGGAGCCGGTACCGCCCTCGAGGAAGGTGAAGCCGCCGTTGAGGAGGACCACGCGGGCCTTCTCGCTGTCGTCCTTCACACCGGTGGCGTTCTGGACGGAGACCCGGACCGCGGAGCCCGCGTCGGGGCTCTTGGCGGTGCCGCCGAGGATGTCCTTCACCACGCTGTCGCTGGTCTTGGCGCTCAGGGTGCCGTCGGACTGCACGGGCAGCAGGGCCGTCCTGTAGTCGCCGCCCTTGGCGAGGTCGGCGAGCCTGGCGAGGAAGGCGCCGAGGTCCTTGTCGGTCAGCGGCGGATCGAGGATCTGCGCGAGGGTCTGCACGGTGACCGTGGCGCCCTCCACATCGGAGGAGATCTTGCGCAGCACGCCCTGCATGACCTGTCCGAACCGCTCCAACTGGGCGTTCTGGGCCTCGCCGGAGGCACGGTAGGTGGCGTAGGCGACGGCCATCCTGCCGCTGAGGGTCTGGCCCTTGCCCTGGTGGACCAGCGGCGAGGTGCCCTTCTTCTTCGCGTCCGGGTCGGGTACGTCGGCGTTGGTGTCGATGTCGATGCTGCCGACCAGGTCGACGAGGTTCTGCAGGTAGGGGGTGTCCAGGCGCCAGGTGCCCTGGATGTCGGTGCCGAGGACGGTGTCGAGCTGGTCGCGCGTGCCGGAGGCGCCGTCGTCGTCGACCGACTTGGCGAGGGTCGTGGTGGAGCCGTCGTCGCCGCTCAGCGCGAGGGAGTTGGGCAGCAGGACGGTCGTGCCCTGCTTGGTGGTGGTGTTGTCGACCAGCAGCGCCGTGGAGGTGCCGCCCTTGCCGGTGTTGTGGAGGTGGACGACGATCACGTCGCGCTTCTGGGCGCTCACCGGCGTCGCCGTGCCCGTCCTGGAGCCGGAGGAGGACAGGCCGGGCAGCTTCCCGGCGAACCAGAGGTAGCCGACGCCACCGACGGCGACGAGAGCGAGGACGACGAGGAGGGCGATGATCCGGCTGCGGGCGCGGCGGCGGGCCTCCTCGCGGCGCTCGGTGCGGTTCTCGGTGAACTTCAGCCAGTCGATGACGTCCTCGGAGTCGCCGTCCGGGTCCTCCACGAAGGCGAACTGCCCGGTGTGGTAGTCCCGTTCATGCGCGTCCGCCTGCTCCTCGGGTTCCTCCTGGGCCCGCGTCCGCTCGGCCGATCCGGCCTGCTGCGGGATGTACGCGGTCTGCTCGGCGACCCGGGGCTGCTGCCCGCTGGTCGCGGCCTGCCCGTAGGGGTCGTACGGGGCGGCGGTGCTCTGGGTGCCGGTGCCGTACGGGTCGTACGGGGCCTGGGAGCCGTAGGCGTCGTAGGAGGGCCCGGCGGGCGGCTGTTGACCGGTGTCGTACGGGTCGTAGGACGGCGCCGGCTGCTGCCGGCCGCCCGTGGCGTACGGGTCGTAGCCGTAGCCCTGCTGGGCGTACGGGTCGTAGGACTGCTGGGGTGCCTGCTGTGCCGGGATCTGCCGGTACACGGGCTGCCCGTACTCGTCGTAGCCGACGAGTTCGTACGGGGCGGCGCCGTGGCCGCCGTCACCCGCGTCGTATCGGTCGTTCACCGGTGCCCCTCTCGGCTCACTCGCCGCGGTACAGCTCGCGCTTGTCGATGTAACGCACGACTCCGTCCGGCACCATGTACCAGATGGGATCGCCCTTGGCGACTCTCGCGCGGCAGTCTGTGGAGGAGATGGCGAGCGCGGGCACCTCGACGAGCGAGACGCCGCCTTCCGGCAGGCCGGGGTCGGTCAGGTGGTGGCCCGGGCGGGTGACGCCGATGAAGTGCGCGAGGGAGAACAGCTCCTCCGAGTCGCGCCAGGTCAGCAGCTGGGCGAGGGCGTCGGCACCGGTGATGAAGAAGAGGTCGGTGTCGGGGTTGAGGGCTCGCAGGTCGCGCAGGGTGTCCACGGTGTAGGTGGGGCCGCCGCGGTCGATGTCGATACGGCTGACGGAGAACTGCGGGTTCTCGGCGGTCGCGATGACCGTCATCAGGTAGCGGTCCTCGGCAAGGGAGACCTTGCGGTGGGACTTCTGCCACGGCTGGCCGGTGGGCACGAACACCACCTCGTCCAGCTGGAACTGCGCTGCGACCTCGCTGGCCGCCACGAGGTGTCCGTGGTGGATCGGGTCGAACGTTCCGCCCATGACGCCGAGGCGGCGCTTGCCCGTGTGGGCGGGGCCGCTGCCCGGACCGTGCGCCGGGGTCTTCACCGTGCCGGTCGCCGTGTCGGCGTTCTTGGCGGCGTCGCCGACCGCGTGTGCGGCCGCTTCGTTCGCCGGACCGGTAGGCATGTCCTGCTCTCCCATGCGTGCAGACCCTACCGGCCCGGCCTGAGGGCCCCGGCCGGGGACGGGGTCCCGGGTCAGCGGTCGCGGTTGAAGCGGGTGGTGATCCACAGCAGGAGCAGCAGGATGACCAGAGCGCCGCCGCCGGTGACGGCCGGGTTCAGGCTGTTGTGGTGGCCGCCGTGCTCTTCGCCCTCGGCGGCGAGGGTGACCAACTGGGCAGCGGTGCTGTGGAAGCTCATTCGGCAGGACCTATCGCGTGTGGGCGGGATAAAGACGTCGGCTCATCGTAAGCGGGCGGCCCGGCGCCGATCACGCCGACTCCGCCGTTGGGCGGGCGTGGGGCGCGGGTTGGCCGGCGACGGGGAACTTCCCGGGTCCGTCAGTCGTCCTTCTGCTTGTAGCCGCGCAGCAGGAACCATGCGGTCAGTACGCAGCCAAGGACCATCACGATCAGGACGACCCGGAGCAGATTTCCCGCCCCGTGCTGCTGGACGGCGCTCGTGGCGGCCTCGGTCAGCCAGGCGACTGAGGGGTGCTGCTCCATGATGTGGGCTCCTTCGGCTTTACTGCCCGTCCACGGTATCTCCGCCTAGGCTGGCTCCTGCCTCGGGGGCACAGTGGGCACTCACACGCACATGGGGGAAGACATGTCCGAAGACGGCCGCGAGCAGACGGGGCACGAGCACGTGCCGAGCAGGCAGCGCAGGCGCTTCCCCGGGATCTCCTCGCGCGCGTACGAGCATCCGGCCGACCGGTCGGCCCTGGTGGCACTGCGCAAGCTGAGCGGTTTCGACACCGTGTTCAAGGCCCTCAGCGGGCTGCTGCCGGAGCGGAGCCTGAGGCTGCTGTTCCTGTCCGACTCGGTGCGCGTCTCGGAGCGGCAGTTCTCGCATCTGCACGACATGCTGCTGGACGCCTGTTACATCCTGGACCTGGAGAAGGTCCCGCCGATGTACGTCACCCAGGATCCGCAGCCGAACGCCATGTGCATCGGGCTGGACGAGCCGATCATCGTGGTCACCACGGGCCTGGTCGAGCTGCTCGACGAGGAGGAGATGCGGGCGGTCGTCGGGCACGAGGCGGGGCACGCCCTGTCCGGGCATTCGGTGTACCGCACGATCCTGCTGTTCCTGACGACCCTGGCGCTGAAGGTCGCCTGGATCCCGCTGGGCAACCTCGCGGTGATGGCGATCGTCACGGCGCTGCGGGAGTGGTTCCGCAAGTCGGAGCTGTCCGCGGACCGGGCCGGGCTGCTGGTGGGGCAGGACCTGCGGGCCTCCATGCGCGGCCTGATGAAGATCGCCGGCGGCAATCACCTGCACGAGATGAACGTGGACGCGTTCCTGGAGCAGGCCGAGGAGTACGAGTCCGGGGGCGATCTGCGCGACTCGGTGCTGAAGATCCTGAACGTGCTGCCCCGCTCGCATCCCTTTGCCACCATCCGGGCGGCCGAGCTGAAGAAGTGGGCCGAGTCCCGGGACTACCAGCGGATCATGGACGGCCACTACCCGCGCCGCAGCGAGGACAAGGACACCTCGGTCAGCGGCTCCTTCCGCGAGTCCGCCGCGAGCTATGCCGACGACGTGAAGAGCTCCAAGGACCCGCTGATGAAGCTGGTCACGGACCTCGCGGGCGGCGCCGGCGACCTGGGCGGCCGGGTCCGCCGCGGCTTCGACGGCTTCCGGAGCCCGACTCCCCCGAACGAGGGACCGCAGGACTCTCAGCCCCAGGACGGGGAGTGACCGGTCCTGGGAAACGGCCGGGGGAAGACCGTGCCTCCCTGCCCAGGGGTGCTGCTCAGACCTTCGGCTGAGCCCCAGCGGCCAGCGTCCCGCACAGGGCCGTGGCGCTGTCCGTCGCGTAGGGGTCGGTGCCTGCCGGGCCGCCTGTTCCGGCGGTCTGGCCGGCCAGGAGGGGGTGGAGGTAGGAGGCGAAGTCCTCCGCGCAGGACATGGGGCCGGCCTGGGCGTAGGACGTGGCCAGTTGCGTCTGGCCGACGCGCAGGTCGTCGCGGTCGAAGCGGAAGGTGATCTCCCGGCGGACCGTGAACAGGGACACGGGGGCGTCGGCGGCGGCGCCGGTCGGGCGCAGGGCGTAGACGAAGATCGTGTCGGAGCTGACCTCCAGGGTGGCCGAGTCGGCCTCGCCGACCAGGAGGGTGCCCCGGACGCGGATCCGGTCGTCGGCCAGTTGCGCGCGAGAGGGGTCGAGGCGGACCAGCCAGCCGGTGGGGGCGTGGCGGCCGTCCGCCGCCGGGTGGTCGAAGCTCTGGTCGAACTGGTCGAGCTGGTCGGAGCCGAGGAGGGCCCGGGCCGGGCGGACCTGGCGGCCGGTGAGCACGTCGGGGTCGAGGGAGGAGCGGACGAGGTAGTTCCTGGCGATGCTCAGGGCGGCCGTGACCTGGCTGTCGGAGAAGTGCGCCGTGCTGTGGGAGGCGGGCAGGGGGATCCCGGCGGCGCCGGCCTCGAACTCGGCGGCGTGGCTGTGCCTGTACAGGGCCTCGGCGTCGGCGGCGCCGGGCACCTTGCCCTGTGGGGCGAGCGGGATGACGGTCATCCGCAGGGCCTCGGCGGGACGCCGGGCCTGCGGGGCGTCGTAGGGGTGGCGGACGCCCATGTAGATCGCGGTACCGAAGGCGACGGCGATCAGTACTGCGAGGATCAGGACCTGCCGAGTCAGTCCGCGGCGCAGGGGCGGGCGGCGGCGTACGGCGGGCGCGTGGTCGGCCATGCGCTCCTGCGCGGAGTACTCCTGGAGGCGGGCAGCACGGACGAACGATTCGTCGAACACGACGGATCGGTACTCGTCCTCTCCACCTGTGGGGCCGCCCTCGGGTGTCCCCTCCGGTGGGTCTCCAGGCCCGCCCATACTTTCAGAGTAGGTCTCGTGGGCCTCGGGTAAACGCCCTGCTACACGACAACTTCTGACAGGTTCTCACCAAGGGCGCGTGCGGACGTTCAGGGGGATCGGGGGACCGCCGAGAACGCCGGCTGGGAAGAGTCGGCGGAGGCTGAGGGGTGCGAGGCCGCGCCCTGCTCCAGGCCGGTCGAGGCGGGGGACGGCACCCGGTCCCGGGTGTTCGAGGAGGCGCCCCGGTAGACCGCGGCGAAGGCCAGCGCGACCATGCCGATGCCCATCACGAGGGCGAGCACCCAGGCGACGGGCCGGTGCCAGCGGACCTGCCTGCCGTGGGTCCCGAAGCCGCCGCGGCCGTCGTCGAGGACGTAGGTGTCGTCCAGTTCGTCGTCGTCCCGATCATGACCGAAATCGGTGCCCTCGGGGCCGTACCCGTCGTCGTAGCGGTCGCCTCTGGTGTGGGCGCGGCGGGCTTCTGCCTCGGAGGCCTCAGCTCTGGCCTGCGCGGCGGCCAGGAGGCGTTCGACAGCGGTCGGCTCGTGCACCACGGCCGCCTGTACGAAGGCCTCGTCGAAGACCACGGAGGCGAACTCTTCGTCCGACACCCCGTGGTCGTGGTCGTCGTCGGGCTCCCAGCCGTCAGGGAACGGCGTGCCCCCCACGTCCTCCGGCACGGATCCAGAGTAGACCTGGGGGGTCAATTTGGGCAGACGGTATGGAAATTCATCCGCCTGATGAGACGCCTTTACGCCAGGTCCGTCAGCGGCGCACGTGGCCGTCGCCGGTGACGATGTACTTCGTGCTGGTCAGCTCCGGCAGGCCCATCGGGCCGCGGGCGTGCAGCTTCTGGGTGGAGATGCCGATCTCGGCGCCGAAGCCGAACTGGCCGCCGTCGGTGAAGCGGGTGGAGGCGTTCACGGCGACGGTGGTGGAGTCGACCAGCTGGGTGAAGCGGCGGGCCGCCTGCTGGGAGGTGGTGACGATCGCTTCGGTGTGGCCGGAGGTCCACAGCCGGATGTGCTCGACCGCCTTGTCCAGCGAGTCGACGACGGCGGCGGCGATGTCGTACGACAGGTACTCGGTCTCCCAGTCCTCCGGGGTCGCCTCGACCACGGTGGCCTTGGAGTCCTTGGCGTAGGCGAGCACGCGCTCGTCGGCGTGCACGGTCACCCCGGCCTCGGCGAGGGCGTCGAGGGCGCGCGGCAGGAACTCGGCGGCGATGTCCTGGTGGACCAGGAGGGTCTCGGCGGCGTTGCAGACGCTGACCCGCTGGGCCTTGGAGTTGATCAGGATCTCGATCGCCATGCCGATGTCGGCGTTGGCGTCGACGTAGACGTGGCAGTTGCCGGTGCCGGTCTCGATGACGGGGACGATGGACTCGCTGACCACGGTCTGGATCAGGGAAGCGCCACCGCGCGGGATGAGCACATCGACGAGCCCCCGGGCGCGCATCAGTTCGCGCACGGACTCGCGGCTCTCGCCGGGCACCAGCTGGACGGCGTCGGCGGGCAGTCCGGCGCCGCCGACGGCGTCCCGGATCACCCGGACGAGGGCGCTGTTGGACTCGTAGGCGGAGGCCGAGCCGCGCAGCAGGACGGCGTTGCCGGACTTCAGGCAGAGGGCGGCGGCGTCGACGGTGACGTTGGGGCGGGCCTCGTAGATGATGCCTACGACGCCGAGCGGGACGCGGACCTGGCGGAGGTCGATGCCGTTGGGGAGTGTGGAGCCGCGGACGACCTCGCCGACCGGGTCGGGCAGCTTGGCGACGTCGCGGACGTCGGAGGCGATGGCGCGGATCCGCTCGGGGGTGAGGGTGAGCCGGTCGACGATGGCCTCGCTGGTGCCGTTCTCCCGTGCCTTCGCCACGTCCTTGGCGTTGGCCTCGACGATCTCGCTGGTCCGGACCTCCAGGGCGTCGGCGATGGCGAGCAGCGCGTCGTCCTTCACGGCGCGCGGGAGCGGCGCGAGGTCGGCGGCGGCGGCCTTGGCCCGGTAGGCGGCCTGGGTGACCGGGGACATGGAGTCGTACGGCGAGAGCGTGGTCATGCTCGCAGGGTAGTGCGCCCGCAGATGGACGCGGCAATTGTCCCGGAGGCCGAGACGGGTGATGTCGCCGCTCTTCCAGGGCAAGCAGCAGGGGGATCCTGGCCGCGGGTGCCGGCGGTCCGGTCGGTGTACCGGCCACCGCTCGGGGCGGCCGTTGAGGAAGCGGGTCCCCGCCACCGTGCCGTCGGGACCGTGGGCGGCCGTCTCCGGGCTGCTGGGCGCGGCGGCCTGTCCGCTGAGGCCGACGGCCGGACCGGCCGACGCGGCGCCAGCCGTAAGGATCTTGACCGCCGGCCCGTTGGCCAAGGGCCGACCAGCCCTTCGACGAAGACCGTCCCTGTACCGCGGGCGACGTCAGAAGGTGCAGGTCAGAAGGGGTGGACGCCGACCGGAGTGGCGGGAGCCGGGCCGTACCCCTCGGCGATGCGCTGGTGGTAGGTCTCCCGGTCGATGACCTCCAGGCCGACGATCTCCCAGGCCGGCAGTCCGGAGGTCTGCCGGTGCTCGCCCCACAGGCGCAGCGCGACGGCGGCCGCGTCGTGCAGGTCGCGGGCCTCCTCCCAGTACCGGATCTCCGCGTGGTCGCTCGCGTATCTGCTGGTCAGCAGGAAGGGGTGGTCGTGGGCGAGCTGCTCCAGGGCACGCCGCAGGTCCGGCAGCGGGACCTTCTCCCCGGAGACGCTGAGGGTGACGTGCCACAGGCGGGGCAGGTCCTTGGGCTCCTCGTAGTCCTGGTAGGTGTCACCGGCCGCGACGCTCGTCAGAGCACCGCGGGACGCCGCCCCGGGGCGCACTCGTCTCACGACGGTCTCCTTACACGCAATGCCTCTTGACGGACCGTGTCCCTTCAACATGCCTCTGGGACAAAGTTGAGCAGGCCGCAGGGCTCCGCGTGGGGGTTTTACGGAACGTCCCCCACCGGGGGCGTTCCTTACGCCCCGTTTTACGAGCGGTTTTACAAGTGTTACGAGTGCAGCAGCACCAGGTCGTCCCTGTGTACGACCTCGCGTTCGTACGCCGGGCCCAGCTCGCGCGCCAGCTCGCGGGTCGAACGCCCGATCAGCTGGGGGATCTCCTTGGCGTCGAAGTTGACGAGTCCGCGGGCCACCGCGCGTCCGGTGCCGTCGCGCAGCTCGACGGGATCACCGGCGCTGAACTCGCCCTCGACGGCGGCGATTCCGGCGGGCAGCAGCGACGTCCGCCGCTCGACGACCGCGCGGACGGCGCCGTCGTCCAGCGTGAGGAAGCCCTGCGGGGTGGAGGCGTGCTGGAGCCACAGCAGCCGGTCGGCGGAGCGCTTGCCGCTGGGGTGGAAGTAGGTGCCGGTGTCGCCGCCGCTGAGCGCCTCGGCCGCGTGGACGGCGCTGGTGAGCACCACCGGGATGCCCGCGGCGGCCGCGATCCGGGCGGCCTCGACCTTGGTGACCATGCCGCCCGTGCCGACGCCGGCCTTGCCCGCGCTGCCGATCTCGACCTCGGCGAGGTCCCCGGGCCCCCGCACCTCCGCTATCCGCGAGGTGCCCGGCTTGCTGGGGTCGCCGTCGTAGACGCCGTCGATGTCGGAGAGCAGGACCAGCAGGTCGGCGTGGACGAGGTGGGCGACGAGGGCGGCGAGGCGGTCGTTGTCGCCGAAGCGGATCTCGTCCGTGGCAACGGTGTCGTTCTCGTTGACGATCGGGAAGGCGCCCATCGCCAGCAGCTTGTCCAGGGTGCGGGAGGCGTTGCGGTGGTGGGCGCGGCGGCTCATGTCGTCGCTGGTGAGCAGCACCTGGCCGACGCGGACGCCGTAGCGGGCGAAGGAGGCGGTGTAGCGGGCGACGAGCAGGCCCTGGCCGACGCTGGCGGCGGCCTGCTGGCGGGCGAGGTCCTTGGGCCGGCGGCGCAGGCCGAGCGGGGCGAGGCCTGCGGCGATGGCACCGGAGGAGACGAGGACGATCTCCTTCTCTCCCCCGCTGCGGCTCTTGGCGAGCACGTCGACGAGCGCGTCGACGCGGTCGGCGTCCAGGCCGCCGGCAGCGGTGGTCAGGGAGGAGGACCCCACCTTGACGACGATCCGTCGAGCCTGGGCGACCTGCTGCCTTGCCGCTGACACGTGCTTCCCTCCGACCTCGCGTCCACGTTCTGTCGAGTGTGGCGGTTGCAATCTACGCGAAGATGCACGGAGCGTGCTCAGACGGTCCACCTCGCGGACGTGAGCACCGGGTTGCCGACGCGCAAGCCGTCGGTCAGAGGCGGCTGGACAGAACGACGACGGCACCGAGTCCGACGGCGGAAACGAGGCCGGCCACGAATCTGAACCGCCCGGGCGTCATGGTCGACGGCGCCGCGGAGGTCAATTGGTCCAGGAGATCGTAGAACCGCAGTCCGATGTTTCGATAATCGAGCGCGACGAAAAAGAAGAACACTGTCGGAACAGCGATGCAAAAGATCCTGAAGAGATCAGGTATCACGGAGCCTCCCATACGACCGACCTTGAACACGCACAATGTACCAGCCCCCTGCGCCACCATATCGATCCTGATGGAGACGCAGGGGGCCGGGGTTTACCGATCCGCCGAGTGACGGCGCCGACTAGAAGATGGACTTGACGAGACCGACGACGCTCTTCGGAATGTCAGCCACTCTGGTAATACCTGTCTTTCCGGATGCGAAATTGGCACCGAATTCCATGGCCAGACCCCAACCACCGGTGAAAGTGTTCACCGTGTCGCCTCTGGAGTTCTTCGTCGCATACGTTCCGCGCCAGCCTCCCCGGAACGGACCGAATGCGCCGTCGACTCCGGACCCGTCCCCGCGGAGCTGCTGCAGGGAGTCTGCGTTACTGAACAGAACATTGCCGGTGAGACCGAGTCCGATGTCCGGACCACTGGTCTCTTCGGTGGTGCCGGTGATGGCCCACGCGTCTTTCCCCTTGGCGGACCGGGTCCGGATGAGACAGACACTCGCGTTGCCGCCAAGACCGATCGAGCCGCTCAGGTTCGCGCACACGCCGGTGGTGTTCATATAGCTCCCCAGGTAACCCACGGCGTCTTCGAGATCGCCGAGGAGATCCGGCCCCTTGTCCATCGGTCCGGGGGCAAGCGTCATGGCCTGCTGAACGGGCGTCGTGATGGTCGGAATGACCTTCCGTGCCGCCTTCTGCGCCTGATAGATCTTCTCCATCTGGGCGTAGTAGGCATCCCAGTCGAAGCCCGGCTGGGTGCCCTCCTCGAACGGAGGGGCCGTGTACTTCTCCGCCTTGTCCGCGCCGTCCGGGCAGTTCTTGCCCATGGTGCACTTGATCGAGTTGCTCAGGCCCGTGGGGTCGGCAGCGTTGACCGGGTTGTTGGCGGAGTAGCTGTAAGCGCTCAGGGCCTGTGGCTTGTACGGCTCGATCAGTTCGTCGGGGCTGATGAACCTGCCGAGTGACGGGTCGTACATGCGCGCTCCCAGAAGGGACAGGGATGTGCTGTCGTCCTCCGGCTTGCCGAGGAAGCCCCGGTCGAGGCCCGACGGCAGGTCGCCGCCGACATTGCGCTGTTTGCCGAACGGGGTGTAGCGGCGACGGGTGACCATTCCGCCCATGGCGATCAGCAGGGCCGTGGACGCCTGGGTGTCGCCCAGCAGCCAGTTCAGTTTGCCGTTGGTCGAGCCGTCACCCTGGCGCATGGCGACGGTGGTGCCGGCGGCGCTGTACAGACGGGTCGCCTTGACGCCCTGCCCCTGGCCGTTGGTCCTGTGCAGTTCCTGGCCGTCGAGGTACAACACGTTCTCCGCCGCCGAGGTGCGCAGCAGGACGTTGCCGCCCGTGTCGTACACGTAGCTCGACACCTCGTCGCCACCGGTCTTGTGCGCGGTGATCCGGCTGACCCGGTCCTGGGGGTTCCAGTCGATCGACGAGCTGACACCGTTCACCGTGCGGGTCTGCATCTGACCCGCCGCGTTGTAGCTGTAGCTGTCGGATCCGGCCTGCGTCGCCGCGTGCGGGTGGGCCTGGCCCGCCGTGTACGTGGAGCCGTCGGCGCTGTAACCGGGGTAGGTGTACTTCCTCGTCGTCGATCCGCCGGCGGTGGTGTCCTTGACGGACATCAGGTTGCCGAGCTCGTCGTAGGAGTACGACTGGTCGTACGGGTCGAGGCTGCTGCTCAGGTCCGGCGTGGCCGCGCCCGTGCAGCCGTCGGTGGCCTCGGTGGTCCATGCACGGGTGAGCCGGTTCAGCTCGTCGTACGTGAAGCACTCGCTCTGCTTGGCCACGGCGTCCGTGACACCGGTGACCTGGCCGCCGAGATCGCGCGTGTAGGAGTCGTCCTGCGCGGTCTTGGTGGTGGAGCCCGTCGTCACCGTCGTCCGGATGGTGGACAGCATGCCGCTGCCGTCGGTGTCGTTGTACGTGTAGGCACGGCTCGCCGTGGCGTCCGAGCCGCCGCCGGCACCGTACGCGCGGCCGTTGAGGCGGCCCAGTCGGTCGAAGGCGATGTTCGACTGGTAGGTGGCCAGCGACGAGGAGACCTTGGACGGCAGTCCCTGGGCCGTGTACGTGGTGGTCACCGTCTCCGCGGGCAGCTGCCCGACCGCCAGATCACCGACTTGGGGGTAGCTCACCGACGTCATGTGGTTGGCGAGGTCGTAGCCGTAGCCGTACGTGTAGGTGCCGGCGAGACCGGAGCCGTCGTCCGGGACGGTGTACGTCCTGCCCTTGACGCGGCCGCGCTCGTCGTAAGCGGTGACCGCCTCGGTGTAGGCCTTTCCGTTCACGTACGTCGTCGACGCGGCCAGCTGGCCCACACCGCCCGAGGCGGTGTCGTAGTCCTGCTGCGACAGGAGGGTCGAGCCCTGCGCGACGGTCTTCGGCCGCTGGAGGTTGTCGTACGTGTACGTCAGCGTCGTGCCGTTGTCGGTCTTGGTGCTGAGCTTGCCGTTCTCGTCGTACTTGGTCGAGGACGATCCGGCGTCGGGGTCGGTCGCCGAGGTCTGGTCACCGGCCCAGTTGTAGCCGTTGGTGGTGACGTTGCCCTTGGCGTCCGTGATCGTCAGCAGCTTGCCGCTGCGCGAGTAGGTGTAGGCCGTGTTCTTCGCCCCGGTCGGTCCGTGCTCGACGACCTTCGTGGTCTGCCCGAAGACGTCCGTGTAGGTGTCGGTGCGCTCGCCGGTGGCCGGGACGGTGGTGGTGTAGTCGCCGTAGTAGTAGGTGCGGGTGTTGCCCGCCGCCTGCGGCGTGCCGTTGACCAGGGTCTGGGTCTGCGTGGTGCGGCCTGCCCAGTCGATGATCGGGTCGGTGTACGACGGCAGGTCGGCCACCGTGGGCAGCACCATGCCGGAGCCCGCCGCACCGGAGTTGTAGAAGGTGGCGGAGGTGCCCGTGACGTTGCCCGAGGTGTCGTAGCGGGTGGAGACCACGTCCCGGCCGGTGGCGTCCGGTGCCGTCGACTGGGTCTCGCGGCTACGGCCGAGACCGTCGAGGTAGGTGTAGGAGTTGACGTACGTGGTACCGGACTGGAGGACGCTCGACGTCACCTTGGGGACTCCGGTGACCGTGTCGGGCACACCGTCGCTGTTGGTCCCGGTCGGGATGGAGTACGCGAACTTCATCGACGGGTCGCCGGCGGGGTAGTTGCCGATCTCCGTCGCCTTGAACACCTGGCTGGAGCGGCCCACGGAGTCGAGGACGATCCGCGTGGTGTGGCCGTTGGCGTCGAGGATCCGGTACGGCGCGCCCCACAGGCGGGAGTACCAGGTGGTCGTGGACTCCGCGACGGCCGGTCCGCCGTCGTCGGGGTCGGGGGTGGTGACCTTGACGCCGTCGGTCGGCCAGGTCGTGGCCGGCGAGTAGGCCGTGATGGTCTTCTTGTCCTTGCCGTCGTAGGTCGCGATGACACGGCCGGCGCCGTCGTAGTCGGTCCGGGCCGAGCGGTAGGTGGCGGCGTCCGTGTAGACGCGCTTCTCCGTCGCGTTGCCGTCGGTGAGGTGGGTGTCGTTGTCCGCGACCGACGTCGATCCGTCGTACAGCGTCACCGTGTACGAGTCCTGGTTGGCCGCGCCGCGGGACGCGCAGTCGGCTGCGTAGTGGCGCACCTCGTCCTGGAAGACCATCCAGCGCTTGACGTCGGAGTCGGGGAAGTTCGACGTGTTGTACGCGCGGCCGTAGGTGGTGCACCGGTTGTCGTCGAAGTCGACCAGGCCCCAGTCGTTGGTGCGCAGCGGCAGACCGTAGGTGGTGCTGGTGGAGCTGGTGTCGTCGTACTCGTCGTTGACGACGTGCTCGCGCCAGCCCGTGGAGGTCAGGTCGTCCGTCGTGGTCTTGCTGTCACGGACGAAGCGGGCGTCGGGCAGACCGTCGTATTGGGCCGTGTCGTGCACCCAGTACTCCTTGCGGACGCGCTGGTGCGCGTTGCCGTCGCCGTCCCGCTTGGAGTACTCGAGGGTCTTGCCGGCCAGCCAGGCCGAGTCGGTCCAGGAGTCGCCGAAGCCGTCCGTGACCGAGACGCTGCGGGTCGCGGAGGTGTCCGTCTTGGAGGTGCGGTCGCCGTCCAGGCCGCGGTAGAGCCAGTGGTAGGTGGAGGCCGCGTTGCTCTTGGTTCCGGTGAAGACCTCGACCTGCGGGTAGCCGCGCCAGTCGGACCATGTCTCGTCGGAGTCCGGAACCAGGGGATCGTTGGTGAACCGCCAGCCGGCGCCACCGTGGTACTCGTAGCGGGTGGTCATGACCGGGTCACCGTCGGTGCCGGCGCCCTGGCCCACGCCCGGGTCCACGGAGACCTGGGTGACGAGGTACTTCTTGAACCAGCCCGTCGACGGGGAGCTCGCACCCTCCGACGTCCACTTCTGCCAGAAGCAGTCCTGGGTGTTGGACGCCTCGCTGGGCAGGCTGTTGATGTCGCAGGCGTCCGGCTGGCTGTAGGTGACGCTGGTGACCGAGCCGAGGTCGCCGTACACCTTGCTCACACGGCGGAAGTTGAGGGTGGACGAGCCGACCTGGTTGTCCAGCCACTCGCCGTTGAAGTTGATGACCGGCAGGCGCAGGTCGACGCCGTCGCCGTAGCCCTTGCGCTGCACGTAGTCGAGCCAGAGGGTCTTGCCCACCGTGCCGTCGGGGTTGGGCAGGCCGTACTTCATCTGGTACTGCATCGCCGGGTCCCACGTCGTGCCGCCGTCGTCACTGACGTAGGTCTTGATGTCCCACAGCATGTCGGTGGTGAAGAACGTGGGGTAGTACGTCTTGCCCGCGCAGTAGTTGTCCGCCGAGGTGCCGTCGCACATCAGGTCGGTGGGCACGTCCGGGTAGGAGCCCGGGGTGGAGGAGATGCCCGGGCAGGCCGGGGGCTCCTTGCCCATCGGATCGTCGTAGCTCATCCGCTCCACACACCGGCCCACATGCGACAGCTCGACCTTGGCGGGGAGCTTGGCGCCGGTGATCTGGGAAGCCCAGCCGTACTCGATCCGCGTCAGGTAGCTCGCCGCGTCGTACTGGCGGGCCTTGTCGGTGTTGATCACCGAGCGGTAGTAGTTGGTCTGCTTGTCGTAGAAGTACGCGTTCTCGACCTCGTTGGGGTCGACCACGCGGTCCAGGTTCCAGCGCCAGGCCTGGGTGCAGGGCTCCGGGAAGGAGGCGTGGCACGGCTCGCCGACGTCGTCGCCGGCGACCGGGACGGTCAGTACGGAGTGCGTCGCGTCGCCGGTGCGCTCGGCGCGGCCCCAGCCGAAGTAGTAGCGCATGCCGTCCTGGCTGGAGATCACCCAGTACTCGTCGTCGGCACCGTGGCCGCCGGTCAGGTGCTGCACGCGCCAGCCGGGGTCGTCCTGCACGTGGTAGGAGCCGGTGCCGTTGCCGTCCTGGATGAGAGCCGAGTCGACGCCGTTGAGGCTGATGGTGTACTCGGCGCCGTCGGGCTCGGTGCTGTGGTTCGGCGAACTCCAGCACAGGTCACCGACGGTGTTGTTGACGTCCTGCGAGCAGTTCCGGTAGGTCCGCTGGATGTAGCCGACGTCCAGGTCCCAGCCCATGCCCGCCCAGGAGGCCTGGTTGTTGGTCGCGGAGGTGCGGCCGTCGACGGACTGCGAGTTGTAGGACAGGGACAGGTCCGGAGTCGCGCCGAAGGGCGCCTTCGGCACGGTGATCGGCAGGTCGTAGGTGAACGCGCCGGAACCGGTCGACACGTCCCACTTGCCGGTCGGGCTGAGCGTGGAGGCCCGGTAGTCGCCCGCGTCCGACGACGAACCCGTCGTGAGCGTCGTCACCGTGGCGGTGGTGGCGGCCATCGCCGTCATGCCGCTGCTCAGCTTCGAGGTCTGGGTCCCGGTGCCGGCCGTCGTCGCGGGGTCCGCGTCGGCGAACACCGTGGCCGTCAGCTTGCCGGTCTTCACATCGTTGTGGACCGGCAGGTAGCGGCGGGTGTCCGGGGAACAGCCGCGCTTCTCCGGGGTGGTGAGCGCGCACGCGGGCATCTGCACCAGCCGCAGCCGGGATGCGAAGTCACCGCCGTAGGCGTTCTCGAACGCCGAGTAGTCGATGGTGACGCCGACCGGCCCCGGAGCGGCCTGCCTGTCCGTACGGGTCAGGCGCAGCCCCATGCCGAGGCCGCCGATCTTCTTGACCTTGGCCCGGTCGAGCACCTGGAGGTCGAGGTTCTTGGGCGCCGGAGCCGACGGCGCCAGCTTGAGGCCGCCTCCGCCCGAGGCGATGGCGTCCTTGGCGGCCTTCTGGCCGACCGCGAACGCGGACTGCGGGGGCATCCCCGCGGCCCGGGTCTGTGCGGCTGTCGGGGTCTGGACCGACACCACGGCGGACTTGGCCGCGGCGCTGCCGGCCGAGCCGTCGACCACGGCACCGGACGGCGACACGGCCTTGGGCCTGCCCGGCTTGACCGTCGAGAGATCGACCCTGGCCGTCACCCCCTTCGGCCAGGACACCTTCGGCGCCTTGGTCATGGTCGGCTCCGCCTGCTGCCGGGGCACAGCCGTGCCCTTGCGCGCAGACACGCTGACGGTCCTGTCCTTCGGCTTCGCCACGGCAACGGCCGCGGCGAACGCCGGTGCGGACACCAGACCGGACAACAACGCACTGGAGACCGTTACGACGAAGCCGCGCCTCAACGACGCACGCATCACGAACCCCCCACCCTCCTGGCCAAATATCGACCACAAACGGTCAAAAAGAGCGGCATCGCGGCACGAGGGCGGCACAAAGCCAACACGTGGCGAACACACGCAGGCCGGAGACTAACCAGAATCTTAACCGGACCAAGTCCGGCAAATCAGTCCGCCAGACCTCAAATATCACCAGCTCCTTGGCGAAATTTTTATGCCTTCATGGCCAACGGAACAGCTGATTCCCTCGTCACTACCGCATCGGTTTCCCAGGTGCTTTAATGACCCGCCAGCAATCCAGCCAGCTCCCCCTTGGCGCGAGATGTCCCTTTTACATGCCAACGGCGCGGACAATGGCGCTTTTCTCTTTTTTTGCTCCAGGGGGGTTCATTCACCATGCTCGATCGCAGACGCTTTCTGCGCACGGCCGGAATCACCGTCGGCGCGGCCGCCGTTCCCGCCGTGGCCGTAGGCGCGGCGCAGGCCATCGCGCATTCCCGCAGCACCTCACAGGACGACGCCACCCCCGGCTCGGTGACCGCCAGCAAACGGTTCGACCTGACCGCCGCCTCCACCGCGCTCCTGCGCGAGGTGCAGCTGGGCAGCACCCGTGTGCTGCAGTCCTTCGCCTTCGACAACACCAGCGGGCACCTCTTCACCGTGCAGCTGGTCGACAGCGGGCTCCAGCTGCCCGGCGAGACCCAGACCTACTCCGGCCCCGACCGCGAGGCCAACGGCGACCTGTGCGTGACCCGTCTGGACACGTCCGGGAACGTTCTTGGCACCATGTATCTACGCGGATTCGGACACGGTGTGCAGATCGGCGTCGAATCCACCGGTTCCGGAAGTTACCTGTGGACGGAAACCCACAATGTCCGCAGCCTGAATTCCGACGGCACCACCTACACCGGATGGGGCGACCGGCTGGCCCGATTCAAATTCGCCAACGGGACGGTGCTCACCGCCGACTCGCCCGCGGTCACCCAGTACACCCTGGAAAGCGGCGTGGACCGCACCACGTGCGCCATCGACCCGGTCAACAACCGCCTCGCGGTCCGCTGCCGCGTCAGCGGCGCGTTCCGGTTCCGCCTGTACGACCTCGCCGCCTTCAAGGCCGGCGGCCGGACCGCCCTCGCCGACGTCGCCCAGCCCGCGGACCTACAGCCCGGGTACAACGACACCTTCCAGGGCTTCGCGAGCTACGGCAGCTACCTCTACCTCCTGGCCGGCTCGCAGTACGGCAAGGACGGCTCCGTATCACCGAACGGCAACACCTTCATCACATCCGTGGACTGGAACACCGGCACCGTCACCGAGCAGAAGCTCACCAAGGCCGGGTACACGCTCTCCTACCGCGAGCCCGAGGGCATGGCCATCCAGATCCCCGACCCGAGCAACCCGTCGGCACTGCGGCTGTGCAGCGGCTTCTCCTCGTTCACGTCCGACACGGACCAGCGCAAGAAGGCGAGCATCTACTACAAGGCAGTGCTGGTCTGACCGCCGCCCGGCGCCCGTGAGCCTTGCCACACCCTGGTTGACCAGGTGTGAGCGACCATACGGTAGGACGATCCACAGGGGCGCGTACGGTAGGCTTCCACAAACGTTAACCTTGCACTCCTTGTGCCTCTCGCGTCCCGCACCTGATCACCGGCTGCGGGGCGCGGTTGAGTTTGACCGACCGTCCAGGAGCCCCAAGCATGCCCGTTGCGAATGGAAACGCTTCGCCGAAAATAAGCGTTGTCGTCCCTGTCTACAAAGTTCAGGGATATCTGCGCGCATGCCTGGATTCCATACTCTCCCAGTCCTTCGAGGACTTCGAGATCGTCGCCATCGACGACCACTCCCCTGACTCCTGCGGCCGCATACTCGATGAATATGCCGCCCTGGACAGCCGCGTCGTCCCCGTGCACTTCGAGGAGAACCGGGGCATCGGAAAGGCGCGGGACGCCGGTGCGCTGAAGGCGCGCGGCGAGTACATCCTGTTCCTCGACAGCGACGACACCCTCGCGGACGGCGCGCTGCAGGCGATAGCCGACCGGCTCGAGGCCACGGACAACCCCGACATCCTGCTGCTCAACCACGTCCGCACCTACTGGAACAACCGTGTCCAGGCGAGCGCGGCCGGCGAGATGCTCGCCGCCGCCGGCACGGACGTCTTCACGGCGCTGGAGCGTCCCGAGTACCTCAGCATGTTCGCCGTGGTCTGGAACCGCGCCTACCGCCGTGAGTTCTACGTCGACGACCACAACTTCACCTTCACCGACGGCATCTACGAGGACGCGCTCATGGTCTACAAGACCATGCTGACCGCGGAGCGCATCGCCGCCACGGACCACGTCTGTGTCGAGTACCGCCAGCGCCGTCAGGGCAACTCCATGCGGACGCCCGGCCGCAAGCACTTCGGGATCTTCGAGCAGTACGCGCGCCTCTTCGAGTTCCTCGACGCCCGCCCCCACCTGCAGCCGGTGCGGGCGCTGCTGTTCGAGCGCGCGGCCAGCCACTACCTGTTCACCCTGGCCCGCGAGGACCGCATCGTCCCGAAGGACCGGGCGGAGTTCTTCAAGCTGTCGGCCGCCAACTACAAGCGCTTCAAGCCGCAGGGCTTCGTCCTGCCGGAGGGCTCGCAGGGTGTCCGGTTCCAGCTCCTGGAGCGCGGTTCCTACACGGCGTACGCTGCGGTGACGGCCGCCGGCAACACCCGCCGCGAGATGGTCAAGCGCGCTGCCAAGATGAAGACCAAGCTCGGCAAGACCGCCTACGACCGGCTGTACCGGCTGCACCTGCGCCGTCCCGTCGACGAGAACCTCGCGGTCTACGCGGCCTACTGGAACCGTGGCGTCGCCTGCAACCCTGCGGCCATCTACGAGAAGGCCAAGGAACTCGCCCCGAACGTCCACGGCGTCTGGATCGTGAAGCGCGACGCGGTGGAGAGCATCCCCAAGGGCGTGGACTACGTGGTGGCGAACTCGCCGCGCTACTGGGAGGTCATGGCGCGCGCCAAGTACCTCGTCAACAACGTCAACTTCCCGAACAACTTCGTCAAGCGCCCGGAGCAGGTCCACCTGCAGACCCACCACGGCACCCCGCTCAAGCAGATGGGTATCGACCAGCAGAAGTACCCGGCGGCCGCGAAGAACATGAGCTTCGCGAAGATGCTGGAGCGGGCCGACAAGTGGGACCTCAGCCTGACCTCCAACCAGCACTCCACGGAGATCTGGGAGCGGGTGTACCCCTGCGCGTTCGAGGCGGTCGAGTACGGCTACCCGCGCAACGACGTCTACTTCCGGGCCACCGGCGACGACGTCCTGCGGATCCGGCGTGAACTCGGCATCGAGGAGGGCAAGACCGCCGTCCTCTACTGCCCGACGGTGCGCGACTACCAGAAGGGCTACGTGCCCCGCATCGACCTGGAGCGGTTCTGCCGCGAGCTGGGCCCCGGCTACGTCGTCCTCGTGCGCACCCACTACTTCTACGGCGCCGACCCCCAGCTGGAGGCACTGCAGGAGCGCGGCCTGATCAAGGACGTGTCGCGGTACCCGGTGGTCGAGGACCTCTGCCTGGCCGCCGACGCGCTGATCACGGACTACTCCTCGATCATGTTCGACTACGCCTGCCTGGACCGCCCGATCGTCACCTACGCCGACGACTGGGAGGTCTACCGCAAGGCCCGCGGTGTCTACTTCGACATTCTCTCCGGCGAGCCGGGCGAGACCCCGGGCGCGACCGCGACCAACGAGGACGAGCTGATCGAGGCCTTCCGTTCCGGCGCCTGGAACAGCAGCAGGGCCGCCGAGCTGCGGGCCGCGTTCCGCGAGCGCTTCGTGCAGTTCGACGACGGGAACGCGGCGGAGCGCGTGGTACGCAACCTGTTCCTCGGCCAGGAGGCCTCCCCCGCGGTGCTGCCCCTGGACGAGCGGACTCCGGCGCCCGCGCCGGCCGCCCTCGCCAAGGCGCACATCCCGCTGCAGCCGACCGGCGAGCGTGGCCTCATCGGCGCCTGACGTGCAGAACGATAGAGACGAGCACCACATGGTTTCCCGCCCCACCATCTCCAAGGCCGTCATCCCGGCGGCAGGTCTGGGTACCCGGTTCCTGCCGGCCACCAAGGCCACTCCGAAGGAGATGCTGCCGGTCGTGGACAAGCCGGCGATCCAGTACGTGGTCGA
>NZ_JBEXYL010000106.1:0-26905 GCF_040630895.1 Streptomyces sp. NPDC005728 | reverse complement strand
GCCGTCGTACTGGACCGCCGGCGCCTCCAGGAGGAGGCCGACCAGGCCCGCGCGCTCGCCGAGGGCAACCGCATCCGCACCGCCCTGCTCGCCGCCGTCAGCCACGACCTGCGCACCCCCCTGGCCGGCATCAAGGCGTCGGTCACCTCGCTCCGCTCGGACGACGTCGAATGGTCGGAGGCCGACCGGGCGGAACTCCTGGCGGCCATAGAGGAGGGCGCCGACCGCCTCGACCTCCTCGTCGGCAACCTGCTCGACATGTCCCGCCTGCAGACCGGCACCGTCACCCCGATCATCCGCGAGACCGACCTGGACGAGGTGATCCCGATGGCGCTGGGCGGCGTACCCGAGGACAGCGTCGACCTGGACGTCCCCGAGACCCTCCCCATGGTCGACGTGGACCGGGGCCTGCTGGAGCGGTCGGTCGCCAACGTCGTGGAGAACGCGGTCAAGTACAGCCCGCCCGGGGAGCGGGTGCTGGTCGCGGCCAGCGCCCTCGCCGACCGGGTGGAGGTCCGCGTGGTCGACCGCGGGCCGGGCGTGCCGGACGAGGCCAAGTCCCGCATCTTCGAACCCTTCCAGCGCTACGGCGACTCGCCCCGCGGCGCAGGAGTCGGCCTCGGCCTCGCGGTCGCCCGCGGTTTCGCGGAGGCGATCGGCGGCACGCTCAACGCCGAGGACACCCCCGGCGGCGGCCTCACGATGGTCCTCAGCCTGCCCCGGTCCGGAGGCGTCCCGGCGCAGCCGGCGCCCGGGATCCGGACGACGGCGATCGGCTGAGCGCCCGCTCCGCAGGCACGGGCGGGGTCGCAGTCCGGCAGCGTCGACCCCCCGAACCCTGCCGGGAACCGCCCAAGAACGCGCTGCGCCGATGACGGAGACTCCGCACATGAAGAACGTTCCGGAAGTGACCTGCCGACCTCTGCTGGAGCGCTCTTCGTGGTTCTTCGTCGCCCTCGGGGCAGCCGGAGCGTGCCTGGCGGCCGTCCGCCTGGCCGACCGGGGCACCCTCCTGGACGCAGCGGCGGCCGTCGGCCTGTTCCTCGCCCTGGCGGGCGTCCTCTCGCTGCACCACGTCACCGCCCGGGTGAGCGCCGACGCGTACGGCGTGCACGCCCGGACCCTGCTGCGCCGCCGGAGCGTGGCGTGGGGAGACATCGCCGACGTTCGCGTCCTCCTGAGGCACGCGAACACGTCCCGCGCGCATGAGACCCGGCGCGTCGGCCTGGCCCTGCGGGACGGACACCGGCTGCTCCTGCCCCTGCCGAGGAGCTGGTCGTCCGACGACCCGGACTTCGACGCGCAGCTGGACACACTCCGCGCACTGCACCGCCGTCACGGGAGGCCGGAGTCGAGCGACCTCACCGTCATCTCGCACCGCACCGCGGGCGCCGGCCGGGCGGGAGCGGTGGCCCTGTGCGCGTTGCTGCTCGCGTCCGCGGCCGTGACCGCGTGGTTCGTCTCGCCGGCCGCGGCGGAGGAACAGGCTTGGCGGAGGGCCACACCCTGCACGGTCCGGTCGACCGACACCGGGCGCGACGACTGCCTGACCACCGTCCCGGCGGTGATCGCGCGCACCGACGCCAACCAGCCCAAGCAGCGCAGCTGGCTGTACTTCACGGACAGCAGACCACTGGCCCGGCTCGCGGTGTCATCCGAGGCCGCCGAGGATTTCCGGCCCGGCGACCACGTACGGCTGACCGTCTGGCGCGGGCGGGTGATGAAGGTGACCGGGGCGGGTCGCAGCTGGCACGAGCACATCACCACCCCTCGCTCCGTGGCCGTCGTAGCGGCCCTGCTGGCCCTGGCCGCGGGCTACCCGGGGGCGAAGGCGCTGCTGCACCTGCGCGGGCGCAGGCTTCCCGACGACGAAGTCCTCCCCTCGGCCCTGCCGTTCGCGGGCGCACTCGCCGGCACCGCCATGTGGCTGCTGCCCCTCTGCTTCCTGCACCCCACCGACCCGCTCTCCTCACCCGCGCAGATCACCTGGGCGGCCACAGGCACGCTGCTCACCCTGGCCCTGCTCACCGCGGCCTGGCGCGCGACCCGCATCCGCACGCCCGCGGAGGCCGCGAGCGGCAGGGCCGAGGGCGAGACTGCCGGAGTGGCCGGAGTGGCCGGAGTGGCCGGAGTGGCCGGAGTGGTCGGAGTGGTCGGAGTTCCCGAACGGCCGGAGGAGGGCGAGGTGTTCCTCTCCGCCCGCTTCCTGGAGCCCACCGACTTCAACCCGTACGGCTTCGGCACCCACATCGCCCTCGGGGACGGTGCCCCCGCGGTGACCCCCGGCCCGGGCAGCTTCGCGGCGAAACGCATCCCGGTCGAGCGCCTCACCGTCAGGAACGTACGACGCGCCCGGGGCAGCGACGGCGACATCGTCCCCAGAAGCTGGCACATCGCCGAACTCGATGACGCCGGCACCCCGATCCGCCTGGCCGCGGCCCCGGCCGACCTGACGCGCATCATCCGCGCACTGGGGTCGGCCAGGACCTGACCGGGCGCCCGCGGGACCGCACAGCACCTGCCCGGCGGGCACCTCGGGGACATCCGGGACGACGAGAGAGCGTGCCACCGGCTGGGCGGCACGCTCTCGGGGGGCAGGCACGAGGGAGACGAACGGTGGCGGCCGTTCCTCCCTCACCCGCCGGTTCAGCGCAGGCGCAGTGCCTCGCGGAGGGTGACGAACAGGTCGGTCTGGTTGGTGACGCCGAGGACGCGGTACGCCTGCGGGCCCTGGGCCGCGATGCGGACCTGGGTGCCGGTGTGCTCCTGGGACTGGCCCGGGGTGTTGGTCGAGTAGTTGACCTTCAGCTGCTGGCCCTCGTTGGTGACGAGCGTGGAGGACAGACCGGGCGGGGTGGCCTCCAGCGGGACGATCTGGCTGGTGTGGCCGTGGTCGGCGGTGGTGACGACGAGGGTGTCGGGGTGCTTGGCCGCGTACGCCCGGGCGACCTTCACCGCGCGGTCGAAGGCGGCGGTCTCGCCGATCTGGCCGCAGGGGTCGGCGGCGTGGTCCTGCTTGTCGATCGAGGCGCCCTCGATCTGCAGGAAGAAGCCCTGCTTGGAGTGCTTCTGCTGCTGCTTGGCCTCCAGCAGCTGGATCGCCTTGGCGGCGGAGTCCGCGAGGCTAGGAGTCGTCGAGGGGCGGTTCGGGTTGGAGGTCACGCACCGCTGCGGGTCCGTGCCGCCGACGGCCGCCCCCTTGCCGGTCCACTCCACCGGCACGTTGCCGGTGGCGAGCAGTCCGAGCACCGGCTTTCCGGCCTTCACGTTCTTCAGGCCCGCCTTGTCGGTGACGACCTGGTAGCCGAGCTTCTGCGCCTGCTGGGTGACGGTGAGGCCCTTGTACCTGCCGTCGGTGACCTTCTGGTCGAAGCGCTGCTTGCCACCGCCGATGAGGACGTCGACCTTGTGGTTGACGGACTGCTCGGCGATCGAGCCGGGACCGCCCTTCGCGATCGTGTCGGCGGAGCACTTGGCCATGTCGGCCGGGCCCTGGCAGGAACGGTCGGTGACGTGCGAGGCGAGCACGGCCGGGGTGGCGTCGGTGAGCTCGGAGGTGGTGACGCTGCCGGTGGCGTAGCCGCCCTTGTGCGCCAGCTCCAGGATCGTCCGGACCGGCTTGTCGGTGCCAGGAGTCTTGGAGATGCGGCCGTTGACCGTCTTCACACCGGTGGCCCAGCCGGAGCCACTGGCGGCGGAGTCGGTGACGTAGTCCGGGGTGCCGTCGGCGTGGACCGCGTAGGTGGTGTAGGCGCCGGTCAGCGGGAACTTGTCCATGTTCAGGCGCCCGTTGGCGCCGACCGTGTAGTCACGGGCGAGGGTGATCTCCGAGTCGCCCATGCCGTCACCGATGAGCAGGATGACGTTCTTCGCCTTCCCGCCCTTGATCGCGTCCTTCGCCTGCTGCGCGCTGTCGAAGGCGCCGGCGGTGGTGGTGACGGCCACGGCGGCCGTGGTGGCGGCGACCAGAGCGGTGGCGACCGTGAGGTGACGGCGGGTGGGTCTGAGCATGGATACGACTCCTTGAAGCGTCCGGCGTGCGGATGCGGTGTCCAACACGGGTCAGATCACCAGGTGTTGGCAAAGGAGAGGTAAACGGTTGGTCGTGCTGATGTATCCGGAACATGACACGAGCGGGAGGACCTGACCTGAAGGACCTGACCTGACAGCCCCGTTCCGTCCGTCCTGCCCGCAGCGCGTCACACCGCCGCCCGCGCCCACGCAACGCGGCCAACGCCGTGGCGACACACTCCGGTTCGACATGCAGGTGCCGGCCCCGGGCATGGCGAGGAACGGCCCGGAGGCCGGCACCGGCCGGGCGAGCCCTTTTGGCTCAGTCCCTTTGGCCCAGTCCCTTTGACTCAGTCTCTTTGGTTCAAGTGCCGGGAGCGCGGAAGGCGACCTGCCGACGGGCGGCCTCGTCGATCTCGTCGAGGGTGAGAAGGGGCGTGGCCCGGGTACGGAGGGCGCCGCTGGCCTTGACGGTGAGACTGACGGCAGCCATGGAGACCGGATCGGGGAAGTCGACGATCAGCACGATGTCGTCCTCCCCGAAGGCGAAGTACATGGCCTCGACCTTCCCGCCCAGGTCGGCGACGACCCGGTCGACGGCGGCGCGACGACCACTCCCGCCTTCCTTGAGCAGCCCCTTCGTGCCCTCGGGTGTGTAGGTGGCCTGGATGAGGAACTTCGGCATAGGGATGCTCCCTGCCCGTCACGTGTCGGGTACGCAGAATGGCCTTCCCGCTGTCACGACGGCCACCACTCACCGAACGGCCGGATTCACCCGTTCGAAGCCGTACCACTTTCCGCTGATCAGGTTCCTGTGCCCACCCCAACCGGCATGGCCGTCAGGCACCGCCGTTGTGCATCGCGCTGTCGGTCGAGGGCGGGACACTCGTATCCCCCTCCTACAGTTCGCCGACGTCCAGGGCATCGACGTCGGCGCCCTGGCCCTCTTCGTCGTACTGCTCGTGAAACCGGTCCGCCCAGTCCGCCAGCCTGCGACTGATCCGATCGAGGTGGCGGCGAGTCTCCTCGATCTCCGGCGGGTCCCATCCCTCCCGCTTGACCAGGCTGCCGCCGCCCTCGTAGACGGGAACCGACTCCATGGCACTCATAGCCTGGCGCAGGTTGTGCACGCTCTTGGTCACCGTCGCCCACCGGGCCCGTGCCGCGGGAAGTCCCACGATCGCCTCGGTCAGGGCCTCCCCGTTGTACGTGTGGCGGACCAACGCATCCGTCAGCTCACGGTATTCGCCATCGTTCGTGCAGACGAGTGCGCCGTCCTCGTCGACCTCGAGCAGTGGCCTGCCCAGCCGACCCGCACGGACGACCTCGTACGCCTGGATCACCCCGCGCCGCTGGGAGAGCATCGCCCGCAGTACCCCGACCGCGCTGCGGCTGTCCTGGGCGCGGGCCGCGCCGGACCCTTCGGTCTGGAGCGCCATGGTGCCGGCGGTGACCATGTAGTAGGTGGCCTTGACCGCGAGTTCCGTCTGGGCCACGCCCAGCCTGCCGCCCGCACCGAGTCCTTCCGCAGCCTCCTTCAGTGCGGCGTCCCGCAGCTCCTCCAGCGTTCGGCCACTGTCGAGCGCCCCCTCCAGCAGCGCGTCGGCGGGCAGCTCCTTGATCTCCGGAAGGCGGTAGGCACGCTGGAGCACGGCGCGCCGGGGGCGGACGTACGGGAGGGCGTCGTTCCTGGCCGTGCGCACTGGGCGGAGGATCAGCTCCACGGCGATGTCGACGCGGTCCTCGTGCTCGGGGCGTTGCTTCGCGGTCAGTGAGCGGATTCCCTCGTTGACCCGCCGCGCGGTGCCGGTCCCGCCTCCGAGCACGGTCCGGACGATCTCCGCAGTGCGTACGTCCTGGTGCGGGCTGAAGCCCTCCTCGGCCGCCTCCTGCTCGGTGATCACGCCTGCGAACCAGCGCTTCTCCTGTGGGGTGATCCGTGCGGGCCTGCTACGGGTGGGCTCGGCCAGCGAGTCGAGGACCGCGTCTCCCTTCGCCTCGTTCTCCACGGCAGACCCGTACGGCTTGGGCGGCCGAATATGGGTAAGACCGATGAAGTTTCGTACGGCAATGTGGAAGCGGACGCCGGCTCGGGCGTCGGGCACGAAACCCACCACGACCCGGGCGGGCACGGTCAGCGCGCGCACCATGCCCTGCTCTGCCGGACTGAGTGCGTCCCATCCCTGCTTCTGGACCAGCCGAAGCCATCGATTGACCTCCCGCCGGACCTTCCGGACGTCGTTTGCCCAGTCATACGCGATGAGCGAAGGGCGGTACCCGAGCAAGTGGTGGACTGCGCTGACTCGGCTCGAACCGTCGGCGGTGATCAGCAGCGTGACCGGCCGGTTCGGGGCCCTTTCGTAACAGACCATCATGGGAACAACCATCAGAGGCTGGAGCACCCCTTCGGCCGCGATGTCGTCGGCGAGAGGGTTCTCCTTGACGAGCCGCTCCTTGGCGTCATCCAGGCGCTGCGCGAGGTCGTTGGGATGAGGCACCCGGATGTGCAACTCCGGGCTGCGTCCCGGGACCGACTCCGGCTCCGGGAGGATCCGCAGGGCGGCCGAAGCGCCCCCCAGGGCGTAGCTCCGGCGGCCGTACTCACGGGGGTTGGCCGGGTGCGCGACCACCGAGGCGGACCACAGGCGGGTTTCGACGATGTGCAGCGTGCCGCCCTGCACGCGCAGCAGGTTGACGTCCGTCAGTTTCCGCCGCATGTCTTCCGGCTGCACGGCGGCCCGGGCGAGCGCTTCGGCCGCCTGTTCGTTCAGGCCCCTGCCGAACAGCGCGGTAGCGAGGTTGTCGACGGCGGCGAGGCGTGGCAGTACGTAGGGTTCGGGCTGCCATCCTGTCCCGTCGTCGCGGAGTTCCGCGGTGGCCTCATCGGTCATTGGTGGCCTCCGCGATCTTGTGCGCCAGGTGTAGCGCGCGATACATCCGTTCCCGGTCCGGGGCGTCGGCCGGGGCGCTGTCATCAAGGTGACCGGAGAGTTGGGCGACGCAGGCGCTGAGCGCCGCCCGGACCTGGTACCAGGCCTCTGCGGTCAGCGGAACCGTGAACAGACGCTCGCCGTGCAGCTTCACCACGGCGCAGTGCAGCTCGCGCTCCGCGATGTCGGTCCAGCGGGCGGTCAGTCGGCCCAGGGTGATGCCGGCGTATTGGTCGGTCCTGGCGTCGGACGGAGCAGCGGCACGACATGCGTGTGCCGCATTCTGGAGAACTCCTACGACCAATGTGACTTCGTCCTGGTCGAGGTCGATCGAGATGGTGACGGTGTCGTCGATGGGCACGGGGAGGCGCTCCGGCGGGTAGGCCGATGCCTGCGGGCACCGGCTGTCGGCGTTCCTGCTGTGCATGACGCGGGTGCGCCAAGCAGAGCGAGAGCGCGAACATGTGCCGCTGACCTCCACCCGTGTCGGTCTGCGGAGCAGTCCTCCGAGACGTCTGGTGCAGTCCGGACCGCACATTGTCCGGCCCGGCAGCGAGGAAGAACACTGAGCTGAGGGAGCACGGCCAGGGAGACTGCTGCTCGGTTCCGCCGACGGCATGCCTGGCTGAGGAGAAGCGGTCCCCCACAATGCGGGGATCTCGAACAAGTCGCTCGGACGGAGCGTATTGGCGATGTCACTTTGAGTGCAAGCGGTTCTCTCGGGTCACCGTGGCCGCTGAAGTCAGCCTGGTACTACGGGCTCAGATCTTGTGACTGCTGATCGGCGAAGTCCTTGTCTGGTCATGCTGGTTGATGTGGCACCGGAGAGCGTGGAGGGATGGGCTGAGGAACTGGCTTTGCTCACCGTGGGGTTGGGGCACATGGTCGCGCGGCCGGAGCCGCGGGAGGTGTTCGCGGACCTGATTGAGGGTCTCCGCCGGGGACGTGCGCAACTGCCAGGTAATGGTGATGCTCACCTACCCCGCCGAGTGCGGGCCCACCCTCTATGACCGGCGCCTGTGCCTGCCCGCCGTCTGGGCCCAGGACGCGCCGTGCCGCCGGGACGCCGGAGCGCCCGAGGAGATCGCCTTCGCCACCAAGCCCGAGCTGGGCATCGCCGACGCCGACGCCGTGCGCCATCTGTCCGCCGCGGGCGTCCCGGACGACGTCCGCGAGGACGCATCGGACCTCGCGACAACGATCCGCGCCGAGGTCGCCCGGGACGAGCCGGACCCCGGCACCCTCCGACGCGCCGCGGCGGGCCTCAAGGGATACCTCGCACCGATCGCGATCACCACCGTTACGGCAGGTGCCGCGGTCGGCGGCGAGGAGACGGCCCACGCGCTGATCGAACGCCTGGGCAGCGCGCTGTGACCGCCGAAGTCCGGCGCGCCCTGGGCTGCCTGGCGTAGTACTGGCATCACCGGAGCGAGGCTGCGCGGTCCGTTCCGAACCATCGACTGAGTGGTCAATGAAGGCCTGCGAGCCGGTCGGACGGCTCTTGACGGCTGTTGGTGGTGGCCACGGTCGTGGTGGTTGCTGTCCTCGCTGCTGTACAGCAGGATCCTGGCGGGGGTGACGGCACGGAGCGCGAACCGCTCGAACAGCTACTGGCCGGCAATGACGAGGCGTCGTCGGCCGCGCTCGCCGCGCTCCGCGGCGGCGGTCCGCATGTCGTCCGGGAGGGGACTGCGTCCGCTGAGTCCCTCGCCGGTACCTAGGGACGTCGACTCCGGTACACACGGCGGAAGGGCATCGAGACCACCGACCTGGAACGCACCGTGGAACTCCTCGACGGGCATCGGCAACCGGTTCGCGTGGGGCAGATCAGATCGGCCGATGGTTCCTGGACGTTCATGTTGTTTCTTTCCGAAGACGGCAGCACGCTGATCGCGTGCACCGGCGTGCGGCGGACCTCCCTCGGAGCCTGAAGCGCCCACAGGAGACCAACTGTGGTGGGGCCTTGGGCCGGGTGCAGGGTTGTTCACCTGCGTTCGTGGACGGCCGGCCGCCGGTGCGGCGACGGCTTCGGGGCTCGCCCGAACGACCGTGAACGGGGCTGAACGAGACGGAAACCGAGACGGCCGCCCATGGCCCTAGAGCTGATCTCGCCACGATGGCACGTCTTCGTCCCGAACTCTTGGCTGGGTAGTCATTGAGTGGGCTGGCCAGTCGGACGTGGACGGCTGCTGAGGGTCAGCTGCGGTCGTCGAGGTTGCTGTACTTCTCTGCTGTACAGCGTCGGCGACACGCCAGGCACTGGCTGGGTGGTGTCGGGTGCTGACTGTGTCTGGGTGGGGTCGCCGAGGGTGTCCCAGCCGACCAGCTCGGGGCGTTTCCCACAGGGCGGCGCATCAAGGAGGAGGCACGGTCCGCCGCGTGCGCAGGCGGCGTCTGGTCCCTGCCACCGCGTCGGGATCACCGATGGAATTGGGGAATGATGAGGTAGATCCCGTAGAGCACCGCGGCGGCACAGGCCAGGAAGCACGTTCCGGCAGCCGCGAGCGCTGCCCTTCCGGCCTCGCCGTGCTCGTGTGCGGTGTCCCGCTGGGACAGCGCGACGACACCGAAAGCAAAGACGACGACGACAGCGAGTGCCGCTCCCGCTCCCACTACGACCACCTGGCCGAGCGCGCTCCAATGCAGGTTCATCCCGACCGGCCATCCTCTCTCTGACGGCTCTGCGCCGCACTGGTTCGGTTCTGTCGGCAGGTCACCGGCCGCTGCCCCCGCCCGTCGGCACCACGAGACCGACCCGGACCGTCTTGGCCTCGTTCACGTTGTGCGCGGTGACCGGATTACGCCGGGCCAGTACGACGATGACCGTGGTGAGGGCGAGTGCGCACAGGGACACCAGGGCGATGCCGAGGTTCCCGCCGTGCGTGACCGCCTCACCCGCGAGCGCGCCGACAAGGGCGGCCGACGGCAGGGTGATCAGCCAGGCGATCGCCATACGCCCGGCTGTTCCCCACCGCACCTCGGCCAGCCGCTTGCCGATCCCGGCCCCGATGATGGCGCCCGAGCACACCTGGGTGGTGGACAGGGCGAAGCCGAAGTGTGCGGAGGTGAGGATGACCGTGGCGGAGGAGGTCTCGGCCGCGAAGCCTTGAGGGGATTCGATGTCGGTCAGGCCCTTGCCCATCGTCCGGATGATCCGCCAGCCGCCCAGATAGGTGCCCATGCCGATGGTGAGCCCGGCGGTGATGATCACCCATAGCGGCGGCCCGGAGCCGGGAGAGAGCGCGCCGACGGAGATGAGGGTGAGGGTGATCACTCCCATCGTCTTCTGTGCGTCGTTCGTACCGTGCGCGAGTGAGACCAGCGATGCCGAGGCCGTCTGGCCGAGCCGGAAGCCGCGCGTCACCGTGCCCGTCCGTGCGCGCGTGGTGATCCGGTAGGCCGCGTAAGTGGCCATCAGCGCGGCCGCACCGGCGACGAACGGCGACGCGAAAGCGGGAATGATGATCTTCTCGACCACTTCGGAAAAGTTGATGGCGGAGACTCCCGCCCCGACCCACACGGCACCGATCAATCCTCCGAACAGGGCGTGCGAGGAGGAAGACGGCAGGCCGAACAGCCAGGTCAACAGGTTCCACAGGATGGCGCCCACCAGACCCGCGAAAATCATGGTCGGCGTCACCTTGGCGTCGTTCAGGATGCCGTTCGAGATGGTCTTCGCCACTTCGGTGGACAGGAATGCACCGGCGATGTTCAGCACGGCACTGATCAGGACCGCGACCTTGGGTCGTAACGCCTTGGTCGCGATGGACGTGGCCATAGCGTTCGCCGTGTCATGAAAGCCATTCGTGAAGTCGAAGGCCAAGGCCGCAAGGATGACTGCCACCACAATGAACGAAATGTCGCCCATACGCACGAGTTAAACACGAGGGTTCAGCGCGGGCGACCTGGTTCACCGGCCCTGAGAGTCCTGGCGCACAGAGATGTCCCGATCGACTGGCCGACCGTAAGCGTCATCGACGCCTCAGCTCTGGTCCGCTAGCGGAGAACGGCACGCCGGCTTCGCGCTCGACGATCTCACGCTGCCGGTCAGGAAGAGGGGGCGCGCTCCACCTGCTGGAGTGTCGCGGCTGCCTGGTCCGCTACATGGACAAGGCCGTCGTCATCGCCCTGCCCGACCGCACCCGCGGAGCGCATTGCGCAGCTTGTCGGGCACACCGGTCCGGGCGCGACGGAGGCCGAATACCGCAAGCAGCTCAGGCCTGTCATCACGGAGGGCGCGGAAGCCATGGACGTGATCTTCGCCCAGCGACGCGAGACGACCGCCCGCGAAACTTGATCAGGAACCTTTGGCCCCCGAGTACGACAGAGGGCCTGGTGCAACTTACACACCAGACCCTCTAACCAGCGTCGGGGTGGCGGGATTTGAACCCACGACCTCTTCGTCCCGAATTAGGCCCTGGAAGATCGCTGACCGGGGATCCATGTCAAAAATGCAGGTCAGCGACTCAGCGCACCTTCGGTGCGCGCCGGGGGCGTGGTAAAACCCGTGGCGCGCTGGAGGTGCTTCTGTCTGCCCTGACGGCCATCTGCACGGGTGCAGCCTGTCGTCACCGTTCCGTCACAAGTAGTCGCCGCACGGAACCCTGCCGCTCTCCCGCCCTATCTGCACTCACGTACCACGACCACGCGTACCGCGGGGCAACAACCGACGACCGAAACCCGCGGACGAGACGACTCAGGGGGACCACAGCATGCGGCACAGCAACGGCATTCGCAGGGCGGCTCTGGCGACGACGGCGGTCACGGCCGTCGCGGCGGCGGTGACCGGCATCCTGCCCGGCACCGCCACGGCGGCGAGCACCACCACCTCCACCCCGCCGCCCGCCTGCCCGGCCTCCGCTCTCAAGGTCAGCGCCTGGCAGGCCGCCCACCGGCCCGTCGGGACCGGGACCGGGGCGGCGGTCGTGCAGTTCACCAACGTCTCCCGGAGGACGTGCGTCCTGAAGGGCCATCCGACGGTCGCGGGCGCCGGCAACGGCTCCCCCGCCCACAACACCCCGCTCAAGGTCACCCCCACCGGCAGGGCGGCCACCGTGACGGTCCGGCCGCACGGCAAGGCGTGGGTGAAGCTGACCTTCGTCCAGGTCCAGGGGGAGGCCGACGGCTACTGCGTGTCGGGCAAGGACCCGGTGACGTATCCGACGATGGTCATCGGGCTGCCGCACTCCGGGAAGCACCAGGTCGCCCTGAACGACGGGTGGTGGGCCGAGTGCGACAACAAGGTGACCGTCACCCCGGTCTCGGCGGTCAAGCCTTCCTGACCCCACCGTCCCCACAAATCGAGCAGCCTGCACGACGATCGCAACGCTCTGACGCGTAAATAGGTGCAGGTCAGGTCGGCGATGGGCAGGTTTGGGTGCCCGGTGGCCGTGGTGGTCGCCGGGTGTCTGGCCCTGTCGGTCAGGCTGCGTCCTCGATCGGGTTGAGGGTGCCGGTGTAGCCGAGCTGGTTGAGCTGGTTGATGGCCCGGCGGGTGGCGCGTTCGGGATCGCGTTGAGTGAAGTAGGTGCCGCCGAGGTCGTGGTAGGCGATGTTGTCGGTGAGCATGTGCCAGATCGCGGTGATGATGGAGTGCTCGACGGCGACCAGTGCCCTGAGCGAGCCGCGGCGTGCGGTCAGCCGCTTGTAGCGGGCCTGCAGGTAGGTGTCCTTGGTTCTCACCGCGCCGAACGCCGCAAGGCCGAGGGCGCCTTTGAGATACGGGTTGCCGGGCCGGACCTTGGTCTTCTTGGTGCGGCCGGCGGACTCGTGATGGCTGGGACAGACCCCAGAAACGGCGGATATGGCCGCAGGCCTGGAGGAAGAGAGCAAGAAACCGCAATAGTTGGCAGCCCGTGTATGTGTCGAGGGGCCTGCGTCTATCGTTGAGCCAGCCCAGAGGCTCAAGGATGTAGCAGGAAAGTGCAGCATGTTCTGCACATGGAGACCTCGGAATTAAAGCGATCTGGCACAGCACCCACAGTGGTCGCTCAAGTCGCAGTCGAACTCAGCAATACGATTTCCAGCTTTACTGAGTCTGCGAGAATCTCACTCGATGAAGATATATCTGGGCACGGAGCGGACGAACCTACGCCTTAGGGTTCCGGTGCCAGCCCAAATGAGCGAGTCAAGACCTGTCTTCTTGCCCTGGGCCTTGCCGGGAGTCTTGGTGACCTGCGCTTTTCCTGGTCAGGCGCGGTGAGCTCATGCGCTTCGTGGTTGTTGTCGGTCGCCATTGACCACTGTCGAGCAACGTTGGACGGCCCAGGGACGGCCCAGCCGTACTCGGCTGACGGCTGGCACCCTGGATGCGCCCCTTCTGAACCTCAGCAGACGACAGTCAGCCACGACGGCGGGTGCGCCAGCCGACCACACACGCGTATGCCTCGCTGCACCCCCACCGGCATCAGCCACGATATTGCGCTGTGTTGTCTACCAGAGCGAGCAGCGACAGCTGGTCTGTGACGACGGATGGGGCTATGAGCTTGGAAAGCTGCGGTCATTCGCGGGCTGTTTGGGTGCTGGCCTGGGCGAATGGCCGCTCCGTGTCCTCTCCGGGTTAGCAAAAGGAGGACCGCCCCTGTTCCATCACGGAACCGAGATCGGCATGGCCTTCCGCGCGGGCGCGAGTGGCGGGAGCCGTCGTCCGCATCAGGACAAGAGCACCAACTCCACATCACGTTTCCATACCGACGCACCCGGCAGCTCGCGGTCAAGTCCGACACCGAAGACCGTCTGCCCTTTGCCGGAAATCGCCCCACATGCGTACGTGGGCAGCGCGACCATCGCGCGAAGTCCGCCGTCGTCCCGGCGCTTATGTGACCCATACCTGTGCAGGTCAAGCGACTGACAGGCAAGATGACGTAACGATTTCGAGGGCTCCGCCCGGAGTGACCGCATCGTTGGTTTTCTTCACCACTTCCTTACATTTACAATCGCGCAGCCCATGGCGTATCAGGCGTCATGGCGTGATAACAGGAGTCGTGTTGAGATTCAGACAACGGGGAAGGGCGCGAGTCGCGGGCATATCGCCAAGACGCACCGCCCTCGCCGTCGCCGCCGTACTGGTCGCCGAGGCGGCGTTGGTGTCGCTGGGGAGCGGGCAGGCCTTCGCCGCCGCGGACTCCGCCACCACGCGGGCGACGGCCGCGGGCAAGTCCGCCAAGTCGGCGGCGTCTTCGGCCGATTCGACGGCCGCCGCGTTGCTGATGGCCCGGTTGCAGGGCCGCAGGATCGAGGTGTTGGCGAAACGTTCCGCCAGCTCGACGACGTACGCGCTCCCCAACGGGCAGTTGCAGACATCCACGTACGCGGCGCCGATCCGGCAGAAGGTCGACGGCGTCTGGCGCAACATCGACACCGCTCTGGCCGACGAGGGCAGTGCGCTGGAGCCGGAGGTGGCCGCCGCCGACATCGCGGTCTCCGACGGCGGGGACACCGCGCTCGCCTCGGTCACCAAGGGCGCGAAGTCGTTCGGGATGGGCTGGGAGTCGAAGCTTCCGACGCCTTCGGTGAAGGACGACACCGCCTCCTACGATCTCGGTGACGGCGAGACCCTGACGGTCACCGCGCTGTCGCAGGGGTTCAGCCAGAACGTTGTCCTGGACAAGGCGCCCGAGGGTCCGCTGGAGTACCGGATACCCATGCGGCTCAAGGGACTTGAGCTGTCGGTGACCGAATCCGGTCACCTGCTACTGAAGGACGGCGCAGGGAAGCTGGTCGCCGAGGCGCCCGCGCCGATGATGTGGGACTCCTCCAAGGACCGTAAGTCCGGCGAGTCGAAGCACCAGGCCCCCGTCGCCACGAAGGTGGAGACGGCCGAGGACGGGTCGCAGACCCTGGTCCTCACCCCAGACGCGAGCTACTTCACCGAAAACAAGCTGACCTACCCGGTCACCGTCGACCCCACCAGCACGCTCGCCGCCTCCGCGGACACCTGGGTCGCCACCAACTACCCCGATTCCCAGGTCTCCTCGGAGGAGCTGAAGTCGGGTACGTACGACGCGGGGACCACCAAGGCCCGCGCCTACCTGAAGTTCGACGTGTCGGCGTTCACGGGCAAGCACATCACCGACACCAACCTCGCCCTGTACTCGTACTACTCCTCGACCTGTGCCACCACCGGCGCGGGGACGCAGGTGCGGCGAATCACCGGGGCCTGGACCACCTCGGACATCACCTGGGGCGACCAGCCCGCCACCACCACGACCGGCGCGGTCACCAGCACGGCGGCCAAGGGCTACAACGACTCCTGCCCGGCCGGCACCGTCAACTTCGACGTCGACGCCATCGTGCAGGCCTGGGCCGACGGCTCCACCAACTATGGTGTCCGTATCGCGGGTGCCTCGGAGACCGACTCCACCACCTGGCGCCGCTACCGCTCCGCCAACTACGTCTCCGGCGACGGCTCCACCGAGCCGCACCTGACCGTGACGTACAACTCCTACCCGGCGGTGCCCAGTTCGACGGCGATCGCGCCCTCGCAGGTCAACGCCTACAACGGCAAGCGCTACGTCACCTCGCTCACCCCGACCCTGTCGTCGAAGGTGACCGACCCGGACGGAGCCAACGTCCAGGCGCAGTACGAGATCACCGCCGACCCGGCGTACGCGGACACCACGTACTCCCTCACGGCGTACGGCAAGACCGTGGCCTCCGGCTCCACCTCGACCCTGGCCATCCCCTCCGCCTCCGCCTTCCCCTCCGGCAGCCATCTTCGCTACCGGGCGCGGGCGTACGACGGTGCGGACTTCGGGTCGTGGTCGGGCTACACGACGTTCGTGCTGAACACGGCCAAGCCGGTCGCACCGACCGTCACCTGTGACACGTACACCCAGAACGGCTGGACCGCCAAGGCCTCCGCCGCCGTGAACTGCACCCTCGACACCTCCTCCACGGACGGTGCCGGCTACCAGTGGGGCCTGGACGACGCGTCCCTGCCGAACACGAAGCTGGACACCACCAACGGCAACGGCGGCGACGCGCAGACCATCAGCATCAACCCGGCGGGCGGCTGGCACACGCTGTACGCGCGCACCATCGACTCCGGCGGCAACCTCTCCACCGCCAGCACCGCCTACAGCTTCGGCGTCGGCGCCGACGGCGCGGCGATCCTCTCCCCGCAGGACGGCGACACCACCGCCCGCCGGGTCACCCTGGCGGCCAAGGGCCTCACCACCTACACCGGCGTGACCTGGCAGTACCGGCGCGGCGAGACCGACATCTGGCACACCGTGCCCGTCGGTGCCGTGACCGCCTCCGGCTCCGCCGTCTCCGACTGGCCCGTCGCCGTCAGCGGCGGCACCGCGACCAAGCTGGTGTGGAACACCGTCTCCACCCTCGCCGAGGACGGCGTGATCCAGCTGCGGGCCGCGTTCACCAACGGCACCACCACCGGCTACTCGCAGACCGCCGAGGTCACCCTCGACCGGGACGCGGGCACCGCCCTCACCAATCAGATCGGCCCGGGCCAGGTCAACGAACTCACCGGTGACTTCACCCTGTCGGCCACCGACGCCTCCGCGTTCGCCGCGAGCGTGGACCGTACGTTCTCCTCGCGTACCAACAGCACCGACACCGAGGGCCAGGCGCAGATCTTCGGCCCCGGCTGGACGTCGGCCGTCTCCGCCGAGTCGAGCGACTACACGCAGATCCGCGAGACCTCCGGCTCCTCTGTCGAGGTACTGGCCGGTGACGGCAGCGCGATCGCGTTCACCGAGACGAGCAGCGGCGGCTGGCAGCCGGAGATCGGTGCCGAGTCCCTGACGCTGACCTACTCGACCACCACGAACATGTTCACACTGACCGACTCCGACGCCAACACGGTCGTGTTCGCGAAGGCGGACCCGGCCTCGACGACGTGGACGGTGTTCTCGTCGGCCTCGGCGGTCGACGACTCGACGGTCACGGTCTTCTCGACGACGGTGGACGTGGGCGGCAAGAAGCTGGCCCGTCCGAGGTACGTGGTCTCGCCGACGAGCGCGGCGACTGCGACGACCTGCCAGACGACGCCGTCCACGAAGGGCTGCCGGGTACTGGAGTACGTCTACGCGCCGGCCACCACGGCCACTTCCAGCACACTGGGCGACTATCTGAACCAGGTCTCGGCCGTCAAGCTGTGGGCCACCACCCCCGGTGCCTCCGCCTCGACCTCCGAGACGCTCGCCTCGTACGCCTACAACGCCTCCGGCCAGCTCCGCCAGGTGTGGGACCCGCGCATCAGCCCCTCGCTGAAGACGGAGTACACCTACGGCACCGACGGCCGCGTAGCCACGTACACCAAGCCGGGCGAGCTGGCCTGGACCTTCACCTACGGCACGGCCGGCTCGGCTCTGACCTCGGGGGCCGGCATGCTCCTCAAGGTTTCGCGTGCCGCGCTCGCCGCGGGCTCCGAGAGCACCACGTCCGGCACGGCGGCCACCACCGTCGTCTACGACGTCCCGGTCTCCGGCACCGCCGCCCCGTACCAGATGGACACCGCGACGGTCGCCACCTGGGGACAGGACGAGGCGCCCACCGACGCCACCGCGTTCTTCCCCGCCGACAGCGTTCCGGCCTCCAGCACCGGCGGCGACCTGACAGCCGGCGCCTATGCCCGGGCCACGATCAGCTACATCAACGCGAACGGAGCGGAGACCAACACCGTGAGCCAGGGTGGTGCGATCACCACCACCGAGTACGACCTGCTCGGCAACGAGTCCTCCGACCTGACCGCCGGCAACCGGGAACTCGCCCTGGGCACCTCCGCCAACGCGGCGACAGAACTGGCCGCCCTGGGCCTGACCGATCTGTCCACCGCCGAGCGCGCCCAGCAGCTGGCCACCGTGCTGGAGTACTCCGCCGACGGCACCCGTGTGACGGACGAGTACGGTCCGCTGCACCAGATCACCCTGGCCGCGGAACTCACCGGCACCACCCCCGAGTCCACCCTGGCCGCCGGCACGGTGATCCCGGCCCGTGCCCACACCTCCTACGCCTACGACGAGGGAGCCCCGGCAAACGCGGCGGTCTCCGACCTGGTCACCTCCTCCACCACGGGCGCGGCCATAGCCGGCTACGCCACCGACGCGGAGACCAAGACCACGACCACCACCTACGACTGGTCCACGGGCTCCGAACTGGCCACCACCGGCGGCGGCGAGTCCGCGGGCCAGGTGACCAGCTACGACAGCGCGGGCCGTGTGGCCACCACCCGCACCCCGAAATCGTCCGGCTCGGACGCGGGCACGCTGGTGTACACCTACTACGACACGCACGCCACCGGCGCCTGCGCCTCGACCGAGTGGGACGGCCTGCTCTGCAGGACCGCCCCGGCCGCGGCCATCTCGGGTGGCGGGACCAACCCCGCCGAGGCCGTCACCACCGTCTACACCTACGGTCGGTGGGGCCAGGTCGTCACCAAGGCCGAGACCGCCAACGGCGTGACCCGTACGACCACCACCGCGCCCGACGCGGCGGGCCGTCCGACCGGCACGACCGTCACCGGCGGCACCGGAACAGGCACTCCGGCCACCACCATCACCTACGACGGGGCCACCGGCCAGGTCGCCAGCACCACCGCCAACGGCAAGACGTCCACCTCGACGTACGACGCCCTGGGCCGGACACTCACCTACAGCGACGGGTCGGGCAGCACCAGCTCCTTCACCTACGACATCCTCGACCGCCCGGTGACGGCGTCCGACTCGGTGCCGTCCACCACCACCTACACCTACGACGCCACCACCGGCCAGGCCCGGTCCATCACCGACTCGGTCGCCGGGACGTTCACGGCCGGTGCCCACGACGCCGACGGCGCTCTCACCGGTGAGACCCTCCCCGGTGGCTACACCCTGGCCACGACCTACGACACGACGGGCAACCAGACGTCGGTGACCTACGCGGACTCCTCAGGCACCACCGTGCTCTCCGACTCCGCGACCTACACCATCCACGGCAAGCAGACCGGTCACACCCAGACCGACGGCGGAACCCTGTCCACCGCCTACGGCTACGACGCCTCCGGGCGCCTGGCCCTGGCCACCGACGACGACGGCACGACGACGACCTCGCGCGCCTACGCCTTCGACACGGATGACAACCGCACCTCGCTGACCACCACGGTCACGGCCGCGGGCTCCACCCCCACCACCTCCAGCACGGCGTACGCGCACGACACCGCGGGTCGCCTCATCGCCGGGGGCTACACCTACGACGCCTTCGGGCGCACGACCCAGGTGGCGGGCAAGACCCTGGCCTACTACACCAACGACCTGGTGGCCAGTGAGACCGTGGGCTCCACCCGTACCACCTGGGGCCTGGACGGTTCCGGCCGCCTGGCGTCCTCGGCCACCGCGACCACCAGCGACAGCGGCGCGACCTGGTCGACCACGAGCACCACGGTGAACCACTACAACTGTGGCTGCGACACTCCGTCCTGGACGGTCACCACCGCGGGTTCCGCCTCCACTGTCAGCCGGAATGTCCCCGACCTCTCCGGCGGCCTGGCCGCCACCACCGGTGCCACCGGCGGCGCGGTCCTCCAACTGGCCAACCTGCACGGTGACATCTCCGTCCGGCTGGACCTGGCGACCTCCGCCGCCACGGTCCAGCGCTACGACGAGTACGGCAACCCGCTGGACGCCACGGCCGCCGCGGCGAAGTACGGGTCCCTGGGCGCCTACCAGAAAGCCACCGACGGCCTGGCCGGATACACCCTCATGGGCGTCCGCGTCTACGATCCGACCACCGGCCGCTTCCTCCAGAGCGACCCGGTCTACGGCGGCAACACCAGCGCCTACATCTACCCCGCCGACCCGATCGGTCAGTCGGACACCAGCGGTGAGCTGAACTACCGCACTCAGACGAAGAAGACGAAGAACTACACCATCGGCATCAGCAGGAACTGCACCGGGAAGTCCAAGTGCAGCCTGACCTGGTACGTGAAGCTGAAGAGCATCTGGAAGAAGTACGGCGCTCTGAAGTTCGTGTACACCATCGTCCTTCCGCTGTACTACGCCAAGAAGAATCAGAGCTACGGCCACCTGGAGCCGGGCACCTACGTCTTCCACGGCTCCTGGGGTGTCCCGAACGGGAGAGGAAGACCGGAGTCGGACCGGGGGAAGTACAGGGCCATGGGCATGACCTTCTGGTTCGACTGGACGGACAACGTTGAATTCAGCGGGAAGTTCACCGTCATGAACATCTGCGTCAGGAACCCGACCCTGAACGTCTACGGCCTCTTCACCTGAGACCCTTCGGGTTGATCGCCGCCGGGGGAGAAGTGGGCAGCCACTTCTCCCCCGGCTTTCATTGCCATCGGAAGGCAGCGATGATGTCGAATTTCTCGGACTGGCAGGACCGGATGCTGCGAGCGGTCTGGCGGCACGGGGAGCAGCTCCCCGAGGAGGTACTGACGTGGATGGCCGAGCTGTACGGCGCGCGTGGAGAAATTCCGGAATCGGAGTTCCGTGAATCCTGGACCGCGCGAACCTTCTCCATGGCGAGATCGGCCTTCGAGACGGTCACCAGGTCGGCGGAGCAGGACACCGGGAAAGCGGCCACCGGCGACGACTTCTGCTACATCGACTACGTGCGGGACCCGGACCTGGGACCGGTCGGCGTGGTCCACATCAAGTCGGCGGAGGTCTCCACACCCGATTCGGCAGAGGTTCTGGGTGCTGTGGCGGAAGGAGTGCAGGAATTCGTCATGAGCCACCATCGCGTGACCTGGCCCGTCTGCGGCGAGCACGACCGCGGTCTGCATGTGGGTTACTTCCATGAGACCGCGGTCTGGAAATGCGCGGGCGGGACCACGGATGGTCACGTGGTGAGAGCGATTGATCCCGCCGTTCAGCCGTAGATCACTGCGGGCTTGGCCACTGCGTCGTTACAGCTGATTCCAGCCTGAGCACCCCCGGTGAGCAGTGCCTGCTTGAGGGTTCGGCCCCAGCACGAAGAGCCCCGTCGCGAGCGCCTCAAGGTTGCCCCCGGCCCCGTCTTCGCAGCGGGGCCAGGCGTCGCCCCGGGTGCGTTCAACATGCCTGCCTGTGACTGAGTTTCTTCGTTGGAAGAGGCGGCAACTCAGACGCTCAGTCGATGCAGGTCGAGTGATCAACCGTTGACGCTGCCCCTGCTTCCGCGACCTCGGTAGCGAATGCAGCGCAGGGCGCTGATTGCGACGCTGGCGGCGCCGAGCTCGGGGATGTCCGGCTGGAGGTGGAGGAGGTAGTAAAGGGCACAAGCAACTACCACATCCCCAGCGCGAGGGCGCCGCCACTCGACTCCCAGACCGCGCCACATCTGTGGTTCCATGGGCAAAGTCCTTCCTTCTTCATTCACGGGAGAGGGTTTTGGACACTCGCGAGGGGTTGCCTGGCCGGGCGGCCCCTCGCCTTCGTGCGCAGACCGGTGGAGAGTGCGGGGCCCCGAGCCCTCTTTCTGCTGTGGATCCGGGACCTTTTGCCGGCATGACACACCGTCTGCCATGAGTCACTGTCCGGCATGAGCCAGGCGCTGACCACAGGCTTCGTGTCTCATTTCGATCACGCCCAAAGCCGCATTCGTCTGAATTGCGGACAAAGCTTGGTGCGCGGAAAAGGGATGAAATGGACCCGTTACCTAAATGTCGTCGACAGTGCACCGATTATCGAACGGATGAAGGTGTGGGTGTGCGGCGACAGGTCCGCGGGATTGCTGTCAGTGACAGTTCGCCTCGTCGACTCGGCGGAGGTGGCTGGGGTGCCGTGGATCGACTGGCGCGGAGTGGAGCCCGAGCACTGGGGTCCGGAGACGAACAGCTGAGATAGCGCAGGCGGCGCACCTTGCAGCGGGGGCTATGTGCCCGCTCGCTGCGTGGCAGCCAGCAGCCCGCCACGCTCTCAGCTTGGGAAGCTAAGGGCATCTAGGGCTGGCTCCCAGCCTTCACCTGCGGCGGAGGGACGTAGACGCCTGGTGCACTGTGAATGGGTTCCCCGCTGTTCCCCGTAGCTCCCCGCACGATCTGGCACGCGTCTGGCACGAGTCATTCGCCGTCGCACCTCTCCAAGACCAGGCTTGCTGAGCCCTCTTCGAGCCCGTTGTGCTCCTCCAGGTGGAGGTGAGCGCCATCCCGTGTGCCGTCCTGGGCGAGTGTCAGGAGATAGCCGGCCAGGGTCTTCAGCCCGGCGGCGTTGGCTTCGATGACGACCTCTCCGCCGAGGCTGCGGACCTCGATGCGTGCGTCTTCCTCCCACCTGAAGACTCTGGTGGTTCCGTCGGTCACCGCACTCACCTGAGTGGTCATCGACGGTGCGGCGCTAGGTTCAGGGGCCATCCCCAAGCATCGCGTACTCAGGGACCGCCAGGCACCTTGGGCGCACGCTTTCCAAGTCTGTTGGTGGTGTCACGTGCCTCGAACAGGGCCGTTCACCTGGGTTCACGGTCGATCGGCCGTGGGAGCGGCTATCGGCCTCGGACTCCTCTGAACCGCAGTGAACGGCGCTGAATGAGACGGAAACTGAGACGGAGAACGGAAGCGTAGTCGCTAGCATCCTCGGTGTCTGAGGAGGAGCCATGGCGCTGGGCCGCAAGGGATCACGGCGCATCGTTGTCGACGGCACGGCCTACCGCTGGCGGCTGCGACGTAGGCCGACTTACCTCCAGGCACTGTCGTGGGCACCGTGCACATTCGCGGTCGAGCACGCAGACATCCCCGGGGCAACGCTCGTGGTCACGACCAACCAGCCGCATCCGAGCAATTGGTTCGGACGTGAGGCCAAGCCTGTCCTGCCATCCAGCGTTGCCCAAGCCATTCAGCCGGCCCTTAGTGAAGGTTGGATCCCAACGGCTCCGGGCTCCCCGTTCCACCTTGACCGGTCCGCCGGCTTCACGCCGTCGCCCTGAGCGGCGGAAGACAGGGAGCACCGCTATAGGAGCGAGGTGAGGGGGCGCGGCTCTGACCTGTGAGACGTCCGCATGGACGGACAAGAGGTCAGTCAGCCGCTGGCTCCCGCCGTTCCCCGTGATTCCCCGCTGGATCTGGCACGGGTGTGGCACGGGGAACTTCTGTTCCCTGGCCCTATCGGACCATCGTGTGCCTGGCCCCTGACGGGGGTCATGTCTCGTCTCGAGTGCCTGCGGCTATCCGTCAAGTCCCGAGATTCCGTGACGTGACGGGCTTCGGATGCCGGGGCCTAATTAAGACCTAGATTGATGCAGAGCAGATTGCCGCCCTCATTATCCAGAAAATCCTGGACGCGTCACGCACCTGACATATCCCGGAGAAGGCTTGCCTGGGCAATGCCTTGACGCTCCCTCCCCCCTTTCTCGATGGAGGAGAATTCCGATGATCAATACCTACCGCACGCGGCGTATTACGATGCTTGTCGCGTCAACCGCCTTGGCTGTCGGAGGCGTGCTGGTACCCGCCAGTGCATTCGCCGCCTCGGTGGCATCGCAGACCGCAACCACGCCTACAGCAGCTCACGATAATGCACGGGTGTCGCCTGAGAAGGATCGCCCTCACTGCGAGAGCAGCGCCCTTGGCTGCAATCCGCGGCATGACCCCAACAACAACGGCAATACTCCGACACCACCGGCTCCGCCTGAGAAGGATCGCCCTCACTGCGAGAGCAGCGCCCTTGGCTGCAATCCGCGGCATGACCCCAACAACAACGGCAATACTCCGACACCACCGGATTCGTCTGAGAACGGGCCCAAAAGCGGATTTGGCACGAATGCCGGGGACGGCACTGAGTGAGTGCGCGGTCTGGCTGGGGCCAAGCCAGTAGCCACGCCATCCAGCCAGATTGTCGATTTTCACAGGAGGGCAAACGCGGGCGTTTCCTCGCCCGCTCCCCAGCTCCCATCCCGCGCACGCCACTACGGACTCGAAGCCGGGGACGGCGCCCCCTCCATCCCGGTGCCGGCCGATCCCCCGCCGGAGGCACTGTTCTGACCATGGCCTTGCGCGTTTAGGTCTCGACTCAGGGCCGTAGCTCGCTGCGGCCCCAGGGGCCGGCCCCGGCGCCGAAGGCGCAGAGGGGCCGAGCCCAAGGGGCCAGCACCATGGGCGGACCATACTTGCTGGCCAAACGGCAACGCAGGGCAGGCAGGACAGCCCTTAGCCGGGATCAGAGTGCCCGGCGCATAACGCCGGACACCTGCGGACGAAGCCGGATAAACTTTCGGCTCTGTCATGTCCCGGCATGGCTAGCCTAGTCGTCCATGTGGACCCAGGGGGCGCCGGTGCAAGGCCCACGGAAGTAGATCTCAGCCTTGCCGTTATCGCCGTCTTCCCAGCCTCCGACCCAAGGCTCGTAATGCATCCCGTCCTGCATGTCCGGCAGGGTGATGATGTGATCATCGGGATTGTCGGGGTCGTACTCCCAGACTGAAATGCTCGCCCAATCGGTCGGACGTCCCGGCCTGAAGTGCGTCACCTTGATATGGCCGCCACCCGACTCCAGCGGCTTAGTATGGCAACCGCTGCCGTCTGCGTCCAGATAAAATTCGCTATTACCAACGGATTGCCATCCGGGTGTATCCGCTGAAGCCGGCGCCATCGAAAGAGCGGATATCGCGAGCGCCCCCAATGCGGCCGCGAGCACGCTACGAGATTTCACAGAAATCCCCCCATAGGTTAAATGGAAAGTGTCTTCAACTCTGCAGGACCCTAAACTACCTGTAAAGAATCGAAGATCGAACATAGCGCACACGGGTGCCGTCACAGCCCACCCATCGGACTGCAAATCACGCTAACTAAAGGCTGTCCCGCTATGCGCATGAGATGGCTGGGGCAGTAGTGGGAGCAACAGCCATATGCACCGGATCGTTGAGGTGCCACAGAGCCCTCGCCTGCGTACCGACGTCATCCGCCAGCAGCCCGGCCAGCAGAGCAGGCGTTCCTGACGCCGACCCACAGGCATGTTGGAGCGGAGCCCAGTCGATCCGTTCGGCGTCTGAAAGGCACATCAGTACTGCCAGCAGGGCGTGGACGCGGCCAGACAGTCACCGAGGTGATCTGCCCGCCGTGGTCGTGTCGGCCCGCCGCACTGTCGCTGCGGGGGTTACCGCCACTGTGAGCTGGTTGCGATGGCCCGCAGTTGGGCCAGTGTCAGGATCGGCGCGGTACGGGTCGAGGGGGCGCTCTGGCTCGGTGCCTGCCACTCCATGATGGTGACGTAGAGCCCGTCAGGATGCAGTACGTTCACCGCCTCGTGCCCGGGGCCCGTTCCGGGTGGTGCCTGCCGGGACTTGATCAGGGTGCCGTCGGCCAGGGGTGTCGTGCCGGCGAAGACGTGGTTACGGATCGCGGTGGTGGAGGTCTGCCGGGAGACGTGTATTTCGAGCAGCGACTTGCCGTGGCCGTCGTCCACCCACAGCTGCCCGGACTGTCGGCCGCCGGGAGGGCTCGAACGGGTAAGGCCGGTCGGCAGCAGTGCGGTCAGGATGGCAAGGGCGCGGCCGGCGGGGAGCGTGCCGGTGAAGGTCGGCTTCGGGGTGGCGGATGCCGTGGCCGAGCCGGTCGTGGCTGAGGCAGCCGGGCCGGTGAGTGTGTGGTCGGCTGTTCGGCTGCCGGAGAGCAGTCCGGGAACGACCGCCGCGCCGAGCCCGACGAGCGCGAGTACGGCTGCTCCGCTCACGCCGACGGCCGTGGCGCGGCTGCGGCGCCTGCGTCGGCCGTTGCGGACACCGGCCTGCACAAGTGACGGAGTATTGGGCGGTTCGAAGGTCAGGAGGGTGGTGCGGAGGGCTTCGGTGAAGTCTTCTTCGATGGGCATGGCGGGTCACCGCGTTTCGGGGTCGGTGCAGAGGGCGAGGTAGGTGCCGCGGCACCGGGGTCAGGTGCTGACGAGCTCGGACAGGTCACGGCCCAGAAGGTCCCGGATCCGTGCGAGCGCGCGCATGCTCTGGTTGCGTACCGCGCCCGGCCGGACCTGAAGAATCGCGGCGGTCTGCTCGACGCTGCGGTCCTCCCAGTAGCGCAGGAGCAGCACGGCCCGGTCCCGGGCGGAGAGCCGGCCGAGAGCGTCGAGCAACGTGACCCGCAGCGGGGCGTCGTGCTCGGTGGCGGCACCGGAGTCCGGCAGGGTGTCGGTGGGCTGCTCAGAGCTGCTGCGTCGGCGGCGGTAGGACAGGTAGGTCCGTACGAGGACGGTGTGGGTGTAGGCCGCTGGGTCGTCTATCTGCGCGATCTTGCGCCAGTTGGCATACATCCGGCCCAGCGTGTCCTGCACCAGGTCCTCCGCGAGGTGCATATCACCGCTGGTGAGCACACACGCAGAGCGGAACAGAGGTGCGGATCGCGCAGCGGCGAACGCCATGAATTCCTCTTCGTACCGGCGCTTCATCCGAGATCCTGTTCGTCGTCCACACTCTTAAGACGCTGTGGCCGCAGGGCTACGTCCCACCCGGAGAAGCAGAAATCTTGCCACCCACGCCAACTTCCCTTCGGCGACGTTGGCGTCGGCCTGAGTGGAGGTCGTGGACTGGCGCGGTGGCTGTCGCTCCGCTTCCAGTCCCCGCCGCTTCAAACCGTGCATGCTGATCGCACGGCGACTTCGAAGATCCGGCTGCCTGGCCCGCAGCCCGCTCGGTGGCCTACGCGGCATCTGCCCCATGTGAGGTCATGCGCAGATCATAGGGAGGCCCTAGTCTGCATCTACATCCCGCGCGACCTGACACCGGCCGGAGCACTCGACGACGCCGCGTCCTTGTACCAGGAGGCGGTCACGAGATTCGCCATCCTCAGCCCGCCGCCGGCCGCACAGCGACATCCTTCCCACCCGCCCCGCAAGGCAAGCCAGTTCAGATGACCTGCCCCACCATTTGGGCTCCAGGCTCGGTGGCTAACCGGCAGCCGGGATGGTGTCGTTCTCGGAGAGTAGTTCGTACTCGATGGGGGTGCGGTAGCCCAGTGCTGAATGTCGTCTCTGGCGGTTGTAGAAGATCTCGATGAACTCGAAGATCGCGTTGGCCAGTTCGACCCGGGTCTTCCAGCGCTT
>NZ_JBEXYL010000105.1:0-26976 GCF_040630895.1 Streptomyces sp. NPDC005728 | reverse complement strand
GCCATCGGCCCCCGCCCCCAGTCCCCGTAGCGCTCGGCGACGGCCAGACCGGCCTCGCCGAGGAAGCCGTCCAGAGCGGCGGCGTCCAGGAACCGCAGGGTGCTCCGGCACACCTGCGGCCGTTCCCAGCGCGCCCCGGCGTAGGTCTCGGTGAACGTCACCCGGTCCCCGGCGGGGGCCGGGTCGGCCTCGTGCCACACGCGTACGGGGCTGCCGTCCGCGTCGGTGACCTCGTACACCCGGTCCGGGGTCCAGCGCTCCCAGACCCGGGCGGCCGGATTCCGGGTCTCGAAGACGAACCGGCCGCCGTCGGCGAGCGCCCGTCGCGCCCCGCGCAGGGTGTCGCGCACCTGCTCGTCCCCGAGGAGTTCCTGGAAGGCGTGACCGGTCATCACGACCAGGTCGAACGCGCCGTCCCAGGGGTGTGTCGTGAAGTCCCCGAGCACCCACTCCACACCCGGCTCCGCCTGCCGCGCCTGGACGAGCATGGCGGCCGCCGGGTCCATGCCGGTGAGCCGGCCCCCGTGCCCGGACTCCCGGGCGGCGCGTAGCAGCCGGCCGGTTCCGCAACCGATGTCGAGGACCGTGTCGGCCGCCATGACCAGCTCCAGGTAGAAGTCGTCATCGGGGCCCCATGGGTTCAACGTGTCGTACAGCGCGGCGAGTTCGACATCGCGGAAAGAACGATCGACCATGCCGGGAGTCTGCCCGCTGTTCCGTCGTTCAGTAAGGGATTTCTGACACGCGCTCCGTAAAGAGGCCGGAATCGCGACCGCTATGCCCCTTTTGATGTGATATTAGCCGATAACGTGTCTGTGTCCGCCCGCACGGCCACGTCGGCGGCACAGCGCACCCTGCGCGATCACGAGGAGGCACCGATGCGCAGAGCCAGGCACGCGCGATGGGCCGCCTGCGCAGTGGCGGGGGCGCTCGCCGCGGGTGCCTGCGGGGGCGGTGTGAGCGGTGCGGGCGGCGCCGGGGTGCTGACCTCCTCCTGGGCCGACCCGCAGAACCCGCTGGAGCCGTCCAACACCAACGAGGTGCAGGGCGGCAAGGTGCTCGACATGATCTTCCGCGGGCTGAAGCGGTACAACCCCCGGACGGCCGAGGCCGAGAACATGCTCGCCGAGAGCATCGTCACCTCGGACTCGCGGAACTTCACCGTCACCGTCAAGGACGGGTGGAAGTTCAGCAACGGAGAGCCGGTCACCGCCAGGTCCTTCGTCGACGCCTGGAACTACGGCGCCGGTCTGAGGAACAACCAGAAGAACGCGTACTTCTTCGGCTACATCGAGGGCTACGACAAGGTCCACCCCGACAGCGGCCCCCAGACCGCCGACACGCTGTCGGGGCTGAAGGTCACGGGGCCCAGGACCTTCACCGTCAGGCTCGGCCAGACGTTCTCCAGCTTTCCCGACACCCTCGGCTACAACGCCTTCGCCCCGCTCCCGAGAGCGTTCTTCACCGATCACGCGGCCTGGCTGAGCAGACCGGTCGGCAACGGGCCGTACCTGATCGACTCGTACACCAAGGGCTCCGCGATGGCCCTGCGGAAGTGGGACGCCTACCCCGGCCCCGACCCGGCCCGCAACGTCGGCGTGACCCTGCTGGTCTACACCGACAACAACACCGCGTACACCGACGTGCTGGCCGGCAACCTCGACCTGGTCGACGACGTGCCCGCCGCCCAGCTCAAGAACGTCCGGACGGACCTGGACGGCCGCTACATCAACACGCCCGCCGGCATCCTGCAGACGCTCGCCTTCCCGTACTACGACCCGGAGTGGAACACCAGCGGGGCCCGGAAGGTCCGCACGGGCCTGTCGATGGCGATCAACCGCAAACAGATCACCCGGACCATCTTCCGCGGCACCCGCACCCCGGCCACCGACTGGACCTCCCCGGTCCTCGGCGTGGACGGCGGCTTCCAGGCCGGCCTGTGCGGCCACGCCTGCGAGTACGACCCCGTCCAGGCCAAGAAGCTCATCGAGGAAGGCGGCGGGATTCCGGGAGGCGGGCTGAAGATCACCTACAACGCGGACATGGGCTCGCACAAGCAATGGGTGGACGCCGTGTGCAACTCCGTCAACAACGCGCTCGGCAACGACAGAGCCTGTGTGGGCAACCCGGTCGGCACCTACGCCGACTTCCGCAACCAGATCTCGCGGCACAGGATGTCCGGTCCCTTCCGGGCCGGCTGGCAGATGGACTACCCCTTGATCCAGAACTTCCTGCAGCCGCTGTACTACACAGGTGCCTCCTCCAACGACGGCCAGTGGTCCGACCGGCGGTTCGACAGGCTCGTCGACCAGGCCAACGCGGAGACCGACACCGCCAGGGCGATCGCGCTCTTCCAGCGGGCCGAGGGCGTGGTGCGGGACAACATGGCCGCCATTCCGCTCTGGTACCAGAACGGCAGCGCCGGCTACTCCGCCCGGCTGTCCCACGTGGCGCTCAACCCCTTCAGCGTCCCGGTCTACAACGAGATCAAGGTCGGCTGACCCGGCATGGGGCGCTACGTCGTCAGGCGGCTGCTGCAGATGGTCCCGGTCTTCGTCGGGGCCACGCTGCTGATCTTCCTGATGGTGCACGTGATGGGCGACCCCATCGCGGGCCTGTGCGGGGAGCGGCAGTGCGACCCGGCGACGGCCGCCCAGCTGAAGAAGGAGTTCGGTCTCGACAAGCCGCTCTGGCAGCAATACCTCACCTACATGGGGAACGTCTTCACCGGGGACTTCGGGACGGCGTTCAACGGCCAGCCGGTCACCGAGCTGATGGCGACGGCGTTCCCCGTCACCCTCCGGCTCACGATCGTCGCGATCCTCTTCGAGATCGTCATCGGTATCACCCTGGGCGTCGTGACCGGGCTGCGGCGCGGCCGGCCCGTCGACACCTCGGTCCTCGTCCTCACCCTCGTCGTCATCTCCGTCCCGACCTTCGTCACCGGCCTGCTGCTCCAGTTGCTGCTCGGCGTCGAGTGGGGCTGGATCAGACCGTCCGTCTCCCCGCAGGCCGCCTTCGGCGAGCTGATCGTGCCCGGGCTGGTCCTCGCCTCCGTCTCCCTCGCCTACGTCACCCGGCTGACCCGCACCTCCATCGCGGAGAACAAGAGCTCCGACTACGTCCGTACGGCCATCGCCAAGGGCCTGCCCCGGCACCGGGTCATCACCCGGCACCTGCTGCGCAACTCCCTCATCCCCGTGGTCACCTTCATCGGTGCCGACATCGGCGCCCTGATGGGCGGGGCGATCGTCACCGAGCGCATCTTCAACATCCACGGCGTCGGCTACCAGCTCTACCAGGGCATCCTGCGGCAGAACACCCAGACGGTCGTCGGTTTCGTGACCGTGCTCGTGCTGGTCTTCCTGGCCGCCAACCTGCTCGTGGACCTGCTGTACGCCGTACTCGACCCGAGGATCCGCTATGTCTGAGCAGCCGCACGAACCCGAGGGCGCGATCGCCGGGACGGGCATGGGCGGGGCGATGGACCTGGCGACGAGCGAGGCGACGACCCTGGAGGGGACTCCCGGCGGTCCGGAGGGCAGACCGCGCAGTCTCTGGTCCGACGCCTGGCGCGACCTGCGCCGCAACCCGGTCTTCGTCCTCTCGGCCCTGTTCATCGTCTTCCTGGTCGTCATCTCCGTCCGCCCGTCGCTGATCGCCTCGGGCAATCCGCTCACGTGCGACCTCGCGAAGGCCCAGGACGGCCCCCGGCCCGGCCATCCCTTCGGCTTCGACGGCCAGGGCTGCGACGTCTACACCCGGACCGTGTACGGCGCCCGTACGTCCGTCACGGTGGGCGTGTGTGCCACCCTCGGGGTCGCCCTCCTGGGGTCCGTGCTCGGCGGGCTCGCGGGCTTCTTCGGCGGCGTCGGGGACTCGGTCCTGTCCCGGATCACCGACATCTTCTTCGCCATCCCGGTCGTCCTCGGCGGTCTGGTCCTGCTCTCCGTGGTGACGAGCAACACCGTCTGGCCGGTCATCGGGTTCATGGTGCTGCTCGGCTGGCCGCAGATCTCCCGCATCGCGCGCGGCTCGGTCATCACCGCCAGACAGAACGACTACGTGCAGGCCGCCCGCGCCCTCGGCGCCTCCCACTCCCGCATCCTGCTCAGGCACATCGCCCCGAACGCGGTGGCCCCCGTGATCGTCGTGGCGACCATCGCGCTCGGCACCTACATCGCGCTGGAGGCGACCCTGTCCTACCTCGGCGTCGGCCTGAAACCGCCGAGCGTCTCCTGGGGCATCGACATCTCCGCGGCCTCCCCCTACGTCCGCAACGCCCCGCACGCGCTCCTGTGGCCCTCGGGAGCCCTCGCCGTCACGGTCCTGGCCTTCATCATGCTCGGCGACGCGGTCCGCGACGCCCTCGACCCGAAGCTGAGGTGACGACGTCATGTTGCTCGAGGTGGGTCGCCTGCGCGAGGGGTTCCGGGCCGGGTGCGGGTGGTTCGAGCGGTCGAGGGGGTCGGCCGCGGGGCGGGCTCGGGGCGGGCGACGGCGGTTGTCCGGCGAGGTGGGGAGGGGGAAGCGCGTGCCGGCGGATGCGCTGCCGTGGCCCTCGGGAGCCCTCGCCGTCACGGTCCTGGCCTTCATCATGCTCGGCGACGCGGTCCGCGACGCCCTCGACCCGAAGCTGAGGTGACGGCGTCATGTTGCTCGAGGTGCGCGACCTGCACGTGGAGTTCCGGACGCGGGAGGGGATCGCGAGCGCCGTCAACGGGGTGTCGTACGCCGTCGACGCGGGGGAGACCCTGGCGGTGCTCGGCGAGTCGGGCTCCGGCAAGTCGGTGACCGCGCAGGCCGTCATGGGGATCCTGGACATGCCGCCCGGGCGGATCACCGGCGGGGAGATCCTCTTCCGGGGAACGGACCTGCTGAAGCTCAAGGAGGAGGAACGGCGGAAGGTCCGGGGCGCCGGGATGGCAATGATCTTCCAGGACGCGCTGTCCTCGCTCAACCCCGTGCTGTCCGTGGGCGACCAGCTCGGCGAGATGTTCGTCGTGCACCGGGGGATGTCGAAGAGGGACGCGCGGGCCAGGGCCGTCGAGCTGATGGACCGGGTGCGCATCCCGGGCGCCGCCCAGCGGGTCCGGGACTATCCCCACCAGTTCTCCGGCGGCATGCGCCAGCGCATCATGATCGCCATGGCGATGGCGCTGGAGCCGGCCCTCATCATCGCCGACGAGCCCACCACCGCCCTCGACGTCACCGTCCAGGCCCAGGTCATGGACCTGCTCGCGGAGTTGCGGCGCGAGTACGACATGGGCCTGATCCTGATCACGCACGACCTGGGCGTCGTCGCGGACGTGGCCGACCGCATCGTCGTGATGTACGCGGGGAGGATCGTCGAGTCGGCCCGCGTCCACGACCTCTACAAGAGCCCCGCCCACCCCTACACCAGGGGCCTGCTGGACTCCATCCCGCGCCTGGACCAGAAGGGCCAGGAGCTGTACGCGATCAAGGGTCTGCCGCCGAACCTCCTGCACATCCCGCCCGGCTGCGCCTTCCACCCCCGCTGCCCGCTGGCCCAGGACGTGTGCCGCACGGACGTGCCCCCGCTCCACGAGGTCTCCGAGGACCGCGGCAGCGCCTGCCACTTCTGGCGGGAGTGCCTGCATGGCTGAGCCGATCCTGGAGGTCAGCGGCCTCGTCAAGCACTACCCGCTCATGCAGGGGATCCTGTTCAAGAAGCAGGTCGGCTCGGTGAAGGCGGTCGACGGCGTCGACTTCACGCTCGGCAGGGGCGAGACCCTCGGCATCGTCGGCGAGTCGGGCTGCGGCAAGTCCACGGTGGCCAGGATGCTGTGCAACCTGGAGCGCCCGACGGCGGGCTCGATCAGGTTCAAGGGCGAGGACATCACCCACCTGACCGGCCGGGCCCTGAAGGCCGTCCGCCGCAACATCCAGATGGTGTTCCAGGACCCGTACACCTCGCTCAACCCCCGGATGACGGTGGGGGACATCATCGGGGAGCCCTACGAGATCCATCCCGAGGCGGCTCCCAAGGGCGACCGCCGGCGCAGGGTGCAGGAACTCCTGGACGTGGTCGGTCTCAACCCCGAGTACGTCAACCGCTACCCGCACCAGTTCTCCGGTGGACAGCGCCAGCGCATCGGCATCGCCCGCGGGCTGGCCCTGCGCCCCGAGGTGATCGTCGCCGACGAACCGGTCTCCGCCCTGGACGTCTCGGTCCAGGCCCAGGTGATCAACCTCCTGGAGCGTCTCCAGTCGGAGTTCGACCTCTCCTACGTCTTCATCGCCCACGACCTGTCGATCGTCCGGCACATCTCGGACCGGGTCGGGGTGATGTACCTGGGCCGCATCGTCGAGATCGGCAGAGACACCGAGATCTACGACCACCCCACCCACCCCTACACCCAGGCGCTCCTCTCCGCCGTCCCCGTCCCCGACCCCGACGCCCGCGAACGCCGCGAGCGGATCATCCTCACCGGCGACGTCCCGTCCCCGACGAACGTCCCCTCCGGCTGCCGCTTCCGCACCCGCTGCTGGAAGGCGCGGGAGCGCTGTGCCCTGGAGGTGCCGGCGCTGGCGGTCCCCGCCGAGTTCCGCCGCACACCCGGCCCCGCGGCCCACGACTCGGCCTGCCACTTCGCGCAGACGCTGTCCGACAGGCGCCCCGCGCCGGGGCAGCCGACGCCGCCCGTGACTCCCGGGGAGCCCGCCGGGAACGGCAACGGGCCGGGGTGACATGGCGCACCCCGGCCCGTTCACGGCACCCGCACGGCCGTACGCTGTTCAGCCTCGCGCGTCCGTATATCGGTACCGCTTCCGCGAAGTTGCCTGCGTGTAAACGCAGTTCACGGAGATTTGCGCGGTTGTGCCAGTGAACGCCGCAGGAAGTCCACCTGGAGCAGAAGCAGGTTCTCCGCGACCTGTTCCTGAGGGGTCATATGAGTCACGCCGGACAGCGGGAGCACCTCGTGGGGGCGGCCCGCCGCCAGGAGGGCCGAGGACAGACGCAGGGTGTGGGCGGCCACCACGTTGTCGTCGGCCAAACCGTGGACGATCATCAGCGGGCGGTGCGGCTCGGCGGGGGAGGACAGGCCGTCGTCGGTGACGAGGGAGTTGTGGGCGTAGGTCGCGGGGTCCTTGCCCGGGTCGCCGAGGTAGCGCTCGGTGTAGTGGGTGTCGTAGAGCCGCCAGTCCGTGACCGGGGCGCCGGCGATGCCCGCATGGATGACGTCGGGGCGGCGCAGGACCGCGAGGGCGGCCAGATAGCCGCCGAAGGACCAGCCGCGGACGGCCACCCGGGACAGGTCCAGGGGGTAGCGCCCGGCCAGGTCCTGGAGGGCCTCGATCTGGTCGTCCAAGGTGACCGTGAAGTCGCGGAACACCGCCTTCTCCCAGGCCGGCGAGCGGCCGGGCGTGCCCCGGCCGTCGGCGACGATCACCGCGAAGCCCTGGTCCGCGAACCACTGCGAGGTCAGATGCGCGTTGTGGGCGGCCACCACGCGCGGTCCGTGCGGGCCCGCGTAGGGGTCGAGGAGGACGGGCAGGGGAGTGTCACCGGGGTAGTCCGTAGGCATAAGCACGGCGCACGGAATTCTGCGTGCGCCCCCCTCGGTGAGCGTCACGCGCGGGGACAAGCCGGGAACTTCGGCGTAAGACGTGACAGTCGCCGTAAGCTTTCCGTCACGCAGCACCTGGACACGAGAGCCCGGGCTGTCCAGCGTCGCGGACGCCAGCACCGTCACCCCTCCGGCGCGTACCGCCGAGTGCATCCCCGGCTGCTGCGACACGCGCTCCACGCCGAGTTCGTTCACCCGGTAGACATGAATCTCGCCGGTCTCCGGGTACTCGGCCTCCTCGCCCGCCGAGGCCGAGACCAGCACGTCGTCGGCCGTGACATCGAGCACCGCACGGATGTGCAACTGCGGTCCCGTCAGCGGCCGTTCACCCACAGCCAGCACCCGTGCACCCCCCTCGTCCGCGATCCGGACGAGCTGCCCGGACGGGCTCCAGCACGGCACACCGGGGAAAAGTTCCAGCCATGTTGGATCTTCGTCGGCGTGCACCATCCGGGTCGTCCCGGAGTCCGGATCCACCGCCAGGAACACCTGGCTGCGCTGGTCCCGTGTCTGTACCAGAAGCAGTGGTGCACCCGCCTGTGACCAGTGCACACGTGCCAGATAGGGATGACGTGCCCGGTCCCAGACGACCTCCGTGCGCTCCCCGTCGAGGTCGATCACGAACAGCCGCACGTCCGCGTTCTCCGTCCCCGCCACCGGGTAGGCGACGTGGTCTGGGTCACGTTCCGGATGGGCCGGGTCGGCGATCCACCACCGCCGCACCGGCGTGTCGTCCACGCGCGCGACCAGCAGCCGGTCCGACTCCGGCGCCCACCAGAAACCCCGCGAACGCTCCATCTCCTCGGCCGCGATGAACTCGGCGAGCCCGTAGGAGACCTGGCCGGTCCCCGCCGTGGTCTCCGGCTCCGCCAGCGCCCGGTCGCCCTCACCCTCGGCGCCCGTCACTCGCAGCGCGCCCCCGGCGACGTACGCGATGTGCCGCCCGTCCGGCGAGGGACGCGGGTCGATCACCGGTCCGGGAACGCGGAGTTCACGCGTCGTACCGGCCCGCAGCTCGGCCGTGAAAAGCCGCCCTGACAAGGCGAAAGCCGCCAACTCCACGGCCGCGTCGGTGGCGTAGCCGACGATGCCGGCCCCGCCCTCCCGACTGCGCTCCCGGCGCGCCCGCTCCTCCGGAGAGAGCTGTTCCGAGGCGCCCCCGAGCAGGGCGCGCGGGTCGGCGGCCAGGTGCTCGGTGCCGTCCGCCGGATCCAGGATCCACAGCGAGTTGGCCCGGTCCGTGCCGGAGTTCGAACGCAGGAACGCGACACGCGAACCGTCGGGTGCCACGGTGAACGCACGCGGCGCGCCGAGCGTGAACCGCTGCGTGCGGGCGTGCCGACGGGGGAAGGAGTCAGCCTCGGTCGTCATACCCCGACCATATTGGCCATGCGCCCCCTTGTGCGGCCGTGCGCCGAGCGATGCGCGAGCACGGATAGTTATGATCACTACCGCTGTGTGGGTATTAACCTGCTGGCGTCTGCATGGATTTGCTCTACCGATCTACAACCGGGTCACACCCCCCATAGTCCGAACCCCCCACGTCCCTGGGATCTTTGGAGGTGAGCCGCCGTGGCACTCTCGATTTCGGCGGTGGTGCTGCTGGCGATCATCGTCTTCCTGCTGATCAAGAAGTCAGGGCTGAAGGGAGGTCATGCAGTGGTCTGCATACTGCTCGGCTTCTACCTCGCCTCCTCGACCGTCGCGCCGACGATCAGTGAGCTGACGACGAACGTCGCCAGCATGATCGGCAGCATCAAGTTCTGACGGCCGGCCCGGCGGAGACCTCGTAGGGTGGCCCCATGACGGAACTGTCCGACCGGCGTCTGTTGCTGGTGCACGCGCACCCGGACGACGAGTCGATCAACAACGGCGCGACCATGGCCAGGTACGCCGCCGAGGGCGCCCATGTGACCCTGGTCACCTGCACCCTGGGTGAGCGGGGAGAGGTCATCCCGCCTGAGCTGCGGCATCTGACCGGCGCCGCGCTCGGCGCACACCGGCGCAGCGAGCTGACCGCGGCCCTGCGCGAACTGGGCGTCACGGACTTCCGGCTGCTCGGCGGCGCGGGCCGCTACGGCGACTCCGGCATGATGGGCATTCCCGACAACGAGGACCCCGCCTGCTTCTGGCAGGCCGACCCGGACGAGGCCGCCCGGTCGCTCGTGGCGGTGATCCTGGAGATCCGCCCGCAGGTCCTGGTCACCTACGACGACAACGGCGGGTACGGCCACCCCGACCACATCCAGGCCCACCGCGTCGCCATGCGCGCCGTCGAGCTGGCGGCCGAAGAGGGGCACCGGGTCGAGAAGGTCTACTGGAACCGTGTCCCGCGCTCCGTCGCAGAGGCCGCCTTCGCCCGCCTCCAGGACGACCTTCCCGCGCTCCCGTTCGCAAAGAGCGCAACGCTGGCCGACGTACCGGGCGTGGTCGACGACGAGCGGATCACCACCGCGATCGACGGCAGCGGACACGCCTTCGCCAAGGCCGCCGCGATGCGCGCCCACGTCACCCAGATCGAGGTGGCCGAGCCGTACTTCGCGCTCTCCAACGAGCTGGCCCAGCCGCTGCTCACCACCGAGTACTACGAGGTGGTGCGCGGCCGGGCCGAGCCCGGGGAGACCGACCTGTTCGCCGGTGTCGGCACCGGCGCCGAGGAGGTGTCGTGAGCAACGCCGGACGCGGCTCTGCGCTGGCCCAGCCGCTGCAGCGCCCCTCGGCCGGGCGAATGGCCGCCTATGTCGGGCTGTTCCTGCTCGGCGCGATCGTCGGGCTCGCCGGAACCCTGGTGCAGGCCGCCTGGTTCCCGGGCGGGCTGCTGCTCGCCCTCGCGGGTGCCGCCGGACTGTTCCTCGGCGGGGCGTACGCGCTCGGGAGCCGGGCCGGGGCGGTCGCGCCGGTGGCCGGCTGGATGATCGCCATCGTCCTTCTCATCACCAGCCGCCCGGAAGGCGACTTCCTCTTCGGTGCAGGAGGGGGCTCCTGGCTCTTCCTGCTCGGCGGCATGGCCCTTGCTGTGATCTGCGCCACCCTCGGCCCGGGACGGCAACCCGAGGGCGGCCCAGCCCGACTTGGCAAGTGACGTACCACTTCGCTGTGCGGCGCACGTGCGAGTCCGGTGTGGGTTTCCTCGGCGGTCATGGGATACGCGCCAGACGTGGCCAGTATGGTGGTGCGCGCCGCCGAGCTGCCCGCTGAGGACGTAACGGGCGGCGGAGCCAACCGGGAGAACCTGCCTTGAGTCGTGAAACTGACACTCCGTCCTCCGGGCCCAACGGGACCGGCGGAGCCGCATACCCCTCGGGAACGCCGCCGTACGGAACCCCCCTGGCATCCGACGCCGGTGCGGACGCGGGCCGTTCGGCCACGCAGCCGGAGGAACGCAAGACCGAGACCACACTGACGACGCGGATCCGGATCAACATCCCCGGATCGCGGCCGATCCCGCCGGTCGTCGTGCGCAAGCCCGTCGGGGACGCCGAGAGCGCCGGAGAGGACGCGGGCGCCGCCTCGCGGCCGGCTCCCGCCGCCGCGACGTCCACCGGCACCGGCGAAGCCCCCGCCGAGCCCGCCCCGCAGGCCGGTGAGAAGACCAGCGACTGGTTCGCGCCCCGCAAGTCCGGCGCGCCCAAGGGCGGTCCGGGCGGCGCCGGCCCGAACGGGGCCGGGACGCCCGGCGGTTCCACCGCCGCCCCGGCCAGGCCGGGCGCTCCGGGTGGTCCGGGCGGGGCTGGTGCCCCCGGCGCACGCCCCGGCGGCGGCCGCCCCGGTGGTGTGGTCGGCTCCATGACCGCGCCGGGCGGCCCCCGCCCCGGCGGTACGAACGGCTCGGGCCTGCCCGGTGCCACCGGCGGCCCCGTGGCCCCGGGGCACGGCGGCGGCACCGGCTCGTTCGACGTGACCGAGGTGCTGGCCGCGGGCGGTTCCCGCCCCGGCGCGAGCGGCGGCGACGAACCGAGCCGTGACGATCTGCCGTACTTCTCCGAGAACGGTCAGAGCGCGTTCGGCGGCGGCACCGCCGGTACGAACGGCCCCGGCGGCCCCGGCGGACCCAGTGGCTTCAACGGGCCGGCCGGCCAGGGCGGCCGCGGCCCGCAGGGCCCTGCGGGCCCCACCGGCGGCCCGGTCACCGGCGACGGACCGTTCGTCCCGCCGGTCGCTCCGAGGAGCGCGCTCAGCGACCTGGACCGGGATCTGGGCGAGTCCTTCGACGCCCCGGGCGGCTACGGCGACACCGGAAGCCACCGTCTGCCCGGCGCCCCGCTCGCCCCCGGCGGCGGACTCAGCGACGACACCGCGATCCTCACGCCGCAGAAGCCGGCCCCCGAACCGGGCACGCCCGCATACCGCTCCCCGGACAACGTCTCCGGGCACACGGTCACCAGCGGCATCCCGGTCGTCCCGGCCGCGGGGAACACCCCGTTCGGCTCCGGCGCCCACCCCGACGGCCCGGTGCCGCACACGGCGCCCAAGCTGCCCGACCCGGCCCCGCAGCCCAAGGCCGCGGCCAAGCCGAAGAAGAAGGGCCGCAGCAAGGTCGTTCTGCTCGGCGTCGGCGTGTTCGTCCTTGCGGGCGGTGCCTACGGCGCCGGGCTGCTGATGAACCACACCGACGTGCCCAAGGGCACCACCGTGCTCGGCGTCGACATCGGCGGCGGCACCCGCGACGAGGCCGTCAAGAAGCTCGACGACGCCTTCGGCAGCCGGGTGAACAAGCCGCTGAAGCTGTCCGTCGGCGGCAGGACGGTGTCCCTCACGCCGGACAACGCGGGCCTGAAGTTCGACTTCCAGAGCACGGTCGGCGAGGCCGCGAAGAGCGACTACAACCCCGTCTCCGTGATCGGCTCCCTCTTCGGTCAGAAGCGGGAGATCGAACCGGTCATGCCGGTGGACGAGGAGAAGCTCCAGGCCGCGCTCGAGCAGGCGGGCGGCGGCTCCGGCTCCGTCAGCGACGGCACCATCAGGTTCGAGGCCGGCAAGGCCGTGGCCGTCTACGGCAAGGCGGGCAAGGCCATCGACGCGGGCCGCTCGACCCAGGCGGTCGAACAGGCCTACCGCACGATGGTGGAGACGGGTACGCCGACCCCGGTCACCGTACCGACGACCACCAAGCAGCCGACGGTCTCCAACGCCGAGGTCGACCGGGAGATGAAGGCCTTCGCCGAGCCGGCGATGTCGGGCAAGGTGACGGTCCAGACGGACGCGGTGCACTCGGTCCCGATGAGCCCGCAGAACTCGCTGTGGAAGTTCCTCAGGGTGGCGGCCACTCCCGACGGCAAGCTGACCGACAAGCCCGACCTGGTGGCCCTGAAGGGGCTCTACGGCCAGGCCTTCGACGGTGTGCTGATCACCCGGGCCAACGGCAAGAAGACACCGGTCACGCCCGAGGACGTCTACGTCGCCCTCCGTCAGGCGCTGACGAGCCGGACCAACCGGGTCGCCGTGATCCCCACGAACCCGAACTAGTCCGGCACACCCGCAGGGGGCGCCGTGGCGCCCCCTGCGCGCCTGTCACCCGAACCGCATGACATCTGTCATCCCGCACTCGGGACCCCCGACACTGCCCTGCCCCGGGCCCCAGCGGCCAGCATGGTGGGCATGACAACAACAGCGGCACCGGCCACCACCACCCCGGTGGTCGGGTTCGACCAGGTGACCAAGACGTACGGGAGCGTACGGGCCGTCGACGGGCTCTCGCTCCGGCTGTACCCGGGGGAGACCGTCGCCCTGCTCGGCCCCAACGGCGCCGGCAAGTCCACCACTCTCGACCTCCTCCTCGGGCTCAAGCATCCCGACAGCGGCACGGTCGGCGTGTTCGGCACCAGCCCGCGCGAGGCGATCGTCGCCGGTCGGGTCGGGGCCATGCTGCAGAGCGGCGGGCTGATGGACGAGGTCACCGTCGCCGAACTGGTGAAGCTGGCCTGCTCCCTGCACCCGAAGTCGTACCCGGCCGCCGACGTCCTGGCCCGCGCGGGCATCGCGCAGATCGCCGACCGCAAGGTCAACAAGCTCTCCGGCGGCCAGGCCCAGCGCGTCCGCTTCGCGCTCGCCACCGCCGGCGACAGCGACCTGATCGTCCTGGACGAGCCGACCACCGGCATGGACGTCTCCGCCCGCCAGGCCTTCTGGGCCACCATGCGGGAACAGGCCGACCAGGGCCGTACGGTCCTCTTCGCCACCCACTACCTCGAAGAGGCCGACGCCATCGCCGACCGCGTGCTCGTGCTGCACCGCGGCCGCCTCCTCGCCGACGGCACCGCCGCCGAGATCAAGGCCAAGGCGGGCGCCCGCCGGGTCTCCTTCGATCTGGAGGGCGCCATCGACGAGCCGGCCCTGCGCGGCCTGCCCTTCCTCACCTCCATCGACGTGTCGGGCCAGACCGTCCGCATCCAGTCGTCCGACGCCGACGCGACCGTCCACGCCCTGTACGGCCTCGGCGTCTACCCCCGCAACCTCGAAGTCGCCGGCCTCGGACTGGAGCAGGCCTTCGTCGCCATCACGGAGGCCGAGGAGGCCAAGCAGTCATGAACGCGCTGATCAAACTCGAACTGACCCGCGCCCTGCGCAACAAGAAGTTCCTGTTCTTCTCGGTGCTCTACCCCTCGCTCCTCTTCCTGATCTTCGGGGGCAGCGCCGGAGCGAACGAGAAGGTCTCCGGCAGCGGCCTGACCGTGGCCACCTACCTGATGGTCTCCATGGCCTCCTTCGGCGCCCTGACGGCCGTCCTGATGGGCAACAGCGAGCGCATCGCCAAGGAGCGCGAGAGCGGCTGGGTACGGCAGCTGCGGCTCACCACGCTGCCCGGGCGCGGCTACGTCCTCGCCAAGACCGCCGGCGCGGCCGTGGTCAGCCTGCCGTCCATCATCGTGGTCTTCCTCGTCGCCGCCGCCGTCAAGGACGTACGCCTGGACGCCTGGCAGTGGCTCGCGCTCACCGGCGTCATCTGGGCCGGCAGCCTCGTCTTCGCCGCGCTCGGCGTTGCCATCGGCTACCTCGCCACCGGGGACGCGGTACGCCCGATCACGATGATCATCTACTTCGGTCTGTCGCTGCTCGGCGGCCTGTGGATGCCGTCGACCACCTTCCCGCAGTGGCTGCAGGACATCGCCAAGTGGCTGCCCACGCACGCGTACGCTGCTGTGGGGCGGGCGATCGAACAGAGCCAGGCCCCGACCGCCCAGGACATCGCCATCCTCGCCGTCTCGTTCGTCCTCTTCGCGGGCGGCGCGGCCTGGCTGTACCGGAAGGACACGCTGAAGGCGTGAGCAGGATGACGGAAGAGCAGACGGCCGGCGCCATGGCGAACACACCCGTGGGCCGGCCACCCGGCAACCGGCGCGAGCTGATGGCCAAGCTGCTGTGGATCGGTGTCTGGCTGGTCTTCCTCAGCTCACCCATCGACGACCTGATCAACGGCGACCACACCACGAGCGCCACCGTGGCCGGCTCGCTCGGCCTCATGGCCTTCGTCGGCGTGTACCTGAGCCTGGTCTTCCGCAACATGGGCCGGCCGTTCTCCGGGCGGACCGTCGTCGTCCTGCTCGTGTTCCTCGGTGTCCTCGCCCCGGTGCTTGCCTACACCCTCGGCAGCGCCTGGCTCGGACTCTTCGTCTACCTCTCGGTGGCCTGTGGGGCGACCCTGCCGGTGCGGGCGGCCTACTGGGCCATCCCGGCCTCGGCCGCCCTGATGTACGCCGTCGGGGTGCACTCCAACGAGAAGGAGGCCCGGGGCCTGCTCCTGCTGACCCTGCTCATCGGGTTCGCCATGATCGGTGTGGGCCAACTGGTCCGTACGACCGTCGAGTTGCGCAAGGCCCGGGCCACCGTCGCCCAGCTCGCCGCCAACGAGGAGCGGCTGCGCCTCGCCCGCGACCTGCACGACCTGCTCGGCCACTCCCTCTCCCTGATCACGCTGAAGAGCGAGCTGGCCGGCCGGATGCTGCCCGACCACCCCGGCAAGGCGGCCCAGCAGGTCGCCGACATCGAACAGGTCAGCCGCCAGGCCCTGGTCGACGTCCGCGAGGCCGTCACCGGCTACCGCCGCCCCCGCCTCGCCGCCGAACTCGCCGGCACGCAGGTCGCGCTGACCGCCGCCGGGGTGACGGCCGAGGTGCCTGCGGAACCCGACCTCACCGGCGTCCCCGAGGAGGCCGAGGCGGCCCTCGCCTGGTCGCTGCGCGAGGCGGTCACCAACGTGGTCCGGCACAGCGGCGCCGACCGGTGCGTGGTCCAGCTCGTGCGCCGTCAGACCCTGGACGGGCCGATGCTCGAACTCTCCGTCGAGGACGACGGATCCGGCGGCTCGGGCAAGGGCCCCGGCAACGGTCTGACCGGCCTGACCGAGCGTCTGGAGAAGGCCGGCGGCACGCTGGAGGCGGGCCGGACCAAGCACGGCTTCCGGCTCGTCGCCCGGGTGCCAGCGGTGCCCTCGGCGGACGTAGGATCCGGGGCATGACGAGCATGATCAAGGTCCTCCTGGCGGAGGACCAGTCGATGGTTCGCGAGGCACTCGCCGCCCTGCTCGGCCTGGAGGACGACATCGAGGTCGTCGCCCAGGTCGCGCGCGGGGACGAGGTGCTGGCGGCCGTCGGTGCGCACGGCGTCGACGTGGCACTGCTCGACATCGAGATGCCCGGCTGCACCGGCATCGAGGCGGCGGCCCAGGTGCACCGGAAGTACCCCGCGGTCAAGCTCGTCGTCCTCACCACCTTCGGCCGCCCCGGGTATCTGCGCAGCGCGATGGAGGCGGGCGCCGACGCGTTCCTGGTCAAGGACGCGCCGGCCGCCCAACTCGCCGACGCCGTCCGCAAGGTGCTGTCCGGCGAGCGGGTCATCGACCCCACCCTGGCCGCGGCCGCGCTGGCCGAGGGCGCCAATCCCCTCACCGACCGGGAACGCGAGGTGCTCCGCGCGGCGGCCGACGGCTCCACCAACGCGGAACTGGCCAAGGCCCTGCACCTGTCCCAGGGCACGGTCCGCAACTACCTCTCCACGGCCATCCAGAAGCTCGCGGTGCGCAACCGGGCGGAGGCGGTGCGGACGGCGCGGGAGAAGGGCTGGCTCTGAGCGGTCAGTTGAGCATCGCCCGGGCCGTGTGGGCCTGCTCGCGCGCCTTGCGCGCGGTCGACTCGTCGACGACCTCGACCAGATGGGCATACGCGTCCAGCTCCGCGGCACCCTCCGTGAACTCGCCCCGCTGCACGAGCAGTTGACCCCTTTCGTACCGCAACCGGGCCGGATGTGAGGGATGCAGCAGGCTCAGCTCCACGGCCCACAGCGCGACATCCGACCTCTCGGGCCGAGCGGTGGCCCACGCCCGGATGTTGTTCAGGATCCGCTGAACGACCTCCAGGGGCGTGGCGGGCACCAGCATCGAGGGCTGCAGCGGCGCCCCCGTGGCCCCCACCACGAGCAGCTCCGCATCGGCCCCGGTCAGCACCCTTCCCCCGTCGAACGGATCGGCCAGCACCTGCTCCTCGGCCGCCCCGAAACCGACCACGAAGTGCCCGGGCAGCGCGACCCCGTACACCGGGGCGCCCGCCCTTCTCGCGACCTCCAGCCACACCACCGACAGCAGGATCGGCAGCCCGCGCCGCCGCCGCAGCACCTCGTGCAGCAGCGAGGACTCCAGACGCTGGTAGTCGGCAGGGGTCCCGTGGAACTCGTAGCGCTCGCCCAGCAGCCGGCACAGCGCCTCCGCCCACGCCCGCGGCCCGCCCGGCCGGTAGGGCAGCAGCCCGGCCAGCCGGTCCAGCTCCAGCTGCGCCGCGTCGATGCCGTCCTCGTCCAGCGACCCGTCCGCCTCCGCGCCGATCAGCAGACACAGCGCCGACAGATCCGGCCGCTCGGACCGCGCCTCCTCCCCGAACCGCCGCCGCACCTCGGCGGACCGCTCCGGCGGGGGCGGATACGGAGGCGGGAGGCGAGGGTGCCGCATGCCTGGCTCATGCCCGTCCACAGCGATCCCTACGACGATCCGACGCTGCCGTTCCACAACACCCACCGCACCCCACGAAGCCGGACCCGGCCCCGACCGACCTTCCAGTCCGGCGGCGGACACCGGTGGCCCTTCGGGCTCCGGCGCCGGTCGTGGTGCTCGGGCCGGGGTGGGTACTGGTCGGCCTGCCTGTCCGGGGGCCGGTGCCGGTCGTGGCGGGGCCTCGGGATTCGGCGGTGGGCTTGGTGTTCCTGCCTGTCCGGGGGCGTGCGCTGGTGGCGACGGTCCTCCCGGCTCCGGCGCTGGCCGTGGTACTCGTCCCGGGGCCGGCGCTGGTCCGCTTGGTCGTCCGGGGGCCGGTTGTCGTCGCGGTCGGCCGTCGGGCTTCGGTCCCCGGCGTGGTGTTCCGGCGGTGGCCAGTGCCTGTCGGCCTGTCTGTCCGGGGGCGTGCGCTGGTCGTGGCGGTCCTTCGGGCTTCGGCGCCGGTCGTGGTGCTCGTCCCGGGGTGGGTACTGGTCCGCTTGGTCGTCCGGGGGCCGGTTGTCGTCGCGGTCGGCCGTCGGGCTTCGGTCCCCGGCGTGGTGTTCCGGCGGTGGCCAGTGCCTGTCGGCCTGTCTGTCCGGGGGCGTGCGCTGGTCGTGGCGGTCCTTCGGGCTTCGGTCCCCGGGGTGACGCTCGGGCCGGGGGCAGCGCTGGTTGCCCCGGGGCCGGTGTGCGTCGTGGCGGGGTCTCGGGCTGTGAGGGTCACCCGGCCTCCCCGGGCCGGGCGGAGTGTTCCTCCGGGGCTCTGTAGTGGTGGTACGCGTGGTGCGGGGCCATGCCGAGGTCGGCGTACAGGGCGCGGGCGGCCTCGTTGTCGTCCTCCACCTGGAGCCAGGCCGCCGACGCGCCCTCGTCCAGGGCCCGGCGGGCCAGCGCGGCCATCACCTCGGTGGCCAGCCCCTGCCGCCGCCGGGCGGGGTCGACCTCGACCGCGGCGAAGCCGGCCCAGCGGCCGTCCACCACGCACCTCCCGATCGCCGCCGGCGGCTCCCCGGCCGCGCCGGGCACCGTCGCGAACCACACCGACGGGCCACCGCTGAGCACCCGCAGGGCCACCTCGCTCATCCCCTTGCGCTGGTACCGAGCGAGCCACGCCTCGTCCGCCTCCCGGGACAGCACCACCCCGGCGCCCTCGGCCCGGTCCGCGATCGGCGCAAGGGCCCCGATCCACAGCTCGGCGGTCACCTCCCGCACCCAGCCGTGCCGCTCCAGCTCCGCGCACAGCAGCTCCTGCGTGCCCTCGGCGCCGGTGGCGGTCTGCACATAGGCGGGCAGACCGCGCTCGCCGTACCAGCGCCGTACGGCCTCCAGGGCCGTGTCGAGCGGAAGTCCGGGATCACCGAGCGGCAGCACGCTGTTGGCGCGCCGGGTGAACCCGCCGGCGGCCCGCAGCTCCCACTCCCCGAGCCGCTCGCTCTCCACCGGCCGCCACGCGCGCGAGGCGACCCGCGCCAGCTCCTGATAGCTCGCGGCGGGCCCCCGGCGACGCGCCGGCGCGGCCGGCACCACCTTGCCCGCGACCAGCGCGGACTCCGGGATCCGGACGCTCCGCCCGTCCCGCCGTGTGATCATGAGCACGCCGTCGTCCCATGATGTGAGAACACCCACCGTGTCGGTGAACTTCTCCTCTGTCGCCCCAGGTTCGCTCAAGCGCCGTACGGAGACCCGTTTGCCCACGTCAGCAGCGGTGATTCGGACCTCCAGGCGTCCGTGTGCCGAGATTTCCACTGGTCAGTTCACCCCTCCTGTTCGGATCTTGCCCCGGAACGGAGATACTAGGGGCGGGCATCGACGACGCCGCGCTCCCGCGCGCCAGGCGGCGGAGCCTGAGGAGGCCCGCCAGCGCCCTATCGAGGAGGAACGACAGCGTGACCTACGTCATCGCGCAGCCTTGTGTCGACGTGAAGGACAAGGCGTGCATCGAGGAGTGCCCGGTCGACTGCATTTACGAGGGCTCCCGGTCCTTGTACATCCACCCGGACGAATGCGTCGACTGCGGTGCCTGTGAGCCGGTCTGCCCGGTCGAGGCGATCTTCTACGAGGACGACGTGCCGGAGGAGTGGAAGGACTACTACAAGGCGAACGTCGAGTACTTCGACGAGCTGGGTTCTCCCGGCGGTGCCAGCAAGCTGGGGCTGATCGAGCGCGACCACCCCTTCATCGCAGCGCTGCCGCCGCAGGCCTAGTGACCGTGTGAGCGGCCGGCGGCCTGCTCCCCCAGTTCCCGGCTTCACTCGAACCGGGGGGAAACCGCAGCGCCGCCTCGGTCCCGTACGGCCCGATCGCCTTGATCGCCGTACGGGACCGAGGCGTTTGCCGTACCGATGAAAGCGAGCAAGATCCCGTGTCCGCAGTCTCCGACCGGCTTCCGGCCTTCCCCTGGGACAGACTGGCGCCGTACAAGAAGACGGCCGCCGCGCACCCGGACGGCATCGTCGACCTGTCCGTCGGCACCCCGGTCGACCCGGTCCCCGAGCTGATCCAGAAGGCCCTGGTCGACGCGGCCGACTCGCCGGGCTATCCGACGGTCTGGGGCACCCCTGCGCTGCGGGACGCGATCACCGGCTGGCTGGAGCGTCGGCTGGGCGCCCGCGGGATCACCCACCGCCACGTCCTGCCGGTCGTCGGCTCCAAGGAGCTGGTGGCCTGGCTGCCGACCCAGCTGGGCCTCGGCCCCGGCGACAAGGTGGCGTACCCGCGTCTGGCCTACCCGACCTACGAGGTCGGCGCCCGGCTGGCCCGCGCGGACCACGAGGTCTACGACGACCCGCGCGAGCTGGACCCGGCGCACCTGAAGCTCCTCTGGCTGAACTCGCCGTCGAACCCGACCGGCCGGGTCCTGTCCAAGGACGAGCTGACCGGCATCGTCGCCTGGGCCCGCGCCCACGGCGTGCTCCTGGTCTCCGACGAGTGCTACCTGGAGCTGGGCTGGGAGGCCGACCCGGTCTCGGTGCTGCACCCCGACGTCAACGGCGGCTCCTACGACGGCATCGTCGCCGTCCACTCCCTCTCCAAGCGGTCCAACCTGGCCGGCTACCGTGCCGCCTTCGTGGCGGGCGACCCGGCCGTCCTGGGCCCCCTCCTGGAGATCCGCAAGCACGGCGGCATGATGACCTCGGCGCCGACGCAGGCGGCGGTGGTGGCGGCCCTCGGCGACGACGAGCACGTCCGCGTCCAGCGCGAGCGCTACGCGTCCCGCCGGGCGGCACTGCGCGAAGCCCTCCTCCACCACGGCTTCCGCATCGAGCACAGCGAGGCCAGCCTCTACCTGTGGGCCACCCGGGGCGAGTCCTGCTGGACCACGGTCGCCCACCTCGCCGATCTGGGCATCCTGGTCGCTCCCGGCGACTTCTACGGCGAGGCGGGCGAGAACTTCGTACGCGTGGCCCTGACGGCGACGGACGAACGGGTCCGCGCGGCGGTGGCCCGCCTGACGGCGTAGCCCTCCTGCGGCGTCACTGCCACCGCACAGAGCAACGGGGCCCAGGGAATTCCCTGGACCCCGTTGTCATATGCGGGACTCAGCCACCCAGCGGGGTGGTCACCGGCAGGGACGAGCCCGGCAGCCCACCCTGGGTGAGGGACGAGCCCGGCAGCCCGCCCTTCGTCGCGCCGGCCGCGGTGCCCCCGACGACGGTCCCGGCAGCCCCGGCCGCGTCGCCCACGGCCTTCTGCGCCGCGGGCGCGGTCTTCTTCAGGGCACCGCCGCCGGTCTTGGCCGCGGCCGGCACCGTCTGCTTGACCGCCTTGCTGCCCGCGTCGGTCGCGAGGCCGGTGGCGTGCTGGGCCGCACCGTCGACGGTGTTGGCGGCGTTCGCCCCGTCCAGGGCGGTCAGACCACCGAGGTCCGGGGTCGCCGGCAGGGCAGTGGCCGCGCCGGCAGAGCCGGCCGCACCGACCCCGGCGGCCGCTCCCGCTGCGACAAGCAGCGCGGCACGGGCGATCCGGCGGGTCAGAGGGAGGGACATGATGCTCCATTCGACGGGAGAGAACGGTGATGGTGTCCGCACTCGGACGCCGTGACTACCGCTCGAAGCCGACGAAGGTTGCGGACGCCAAAGGTAAAGAATGGGTAACGCATCGCATTATCGTTTGTGGATAAAAACGGGCAAAGAACGCCCGTCGCGGATACCGCAGAATCCTTACAGCCCTTGATTTCCCGGGGTTCTCGAAACTTCACCGAAGCCGAGCGCACATCTCGCGCTCCCCGCGGCCGCACAACCCGGCCGAGTGATCCCTCGTACTACTGTCCGGCCACGATCCGGACCGATCCCACGGACCGCTCCGCGCCCGCGGCGCTCTCCGAGCCGGCCGTGCGCCACGTGCCGCCGCTCCCGGCGGTCCACTCCCGGCCCGCGTACGACACGCGCTCGATGTGCAGCGCCGAGGAGTTGGCCACGGCCCAGTGCGCCAGCTGCCAGCCCCGCTCCCGCTCACTGCGCCCGGTCGCGTCCTTCTTCCCGCCCTCGGGCACCGGAACGGTCACCGTCCGCCCCTGCGCGCTCGACGTCACGCTGGGGGACGGCGACGGCGACGGAACCTCCGTGCCGCCCACCTCGGCGCCGGTCTCCTGCAGCGCGTCCCGCCCGAAGTCCCGTACCAGCGCCGCCCGTACCGCGGCAGGACCGGTCGCCTCGGCAGTGTGCTCCGGGCGCCCGTCACAGGTCAGCGTGGCCGCCGCACGCCCGGTCAGCGTGGCCGCCAGCAGCGTGGCGTCCGGCTCGTGCTTCGCGTACGCCTCCGGATAGCCGCTGCGCTGCACCCGCTGTGCGGCCACCGTCAGCGGCATCTTCGTGTAGTCCGGCACCTTGGCCAGGTGCGCGTAGAACATGCCCGCCGCGTACGCCGGGTCCATGATCTGCTGCTCGGTGCCCCAGCCCATCGAGGGCCGCTGCTGGAACAGGCCCAGGGAATCCCGGTCGCCGTGCTCGATGTTGCGCAGCCCCGACTCCTGGATGGCGGTCGCCAGCGCGATGGCCACCGCCCGTTCGGGCATGCCCCGCCCGGTGCCGACCGCGGCGATCGTCGCCGCGTTCACCGCCTGCTCGGGCGTGAACTCGTACGACGTCCCGGCGCTCGTGCCGGAGACCACGGCGCAGCCGCGCGCCCCCGGGCCTCCGGTGATGTACTGCACCGCGAGATAGGCGACGACACCGGACAGGACCAACAGCGCCGCGCCGATACGAAGGAGGCGGCCGCGACGCTTGGGACGAGTGGGGGACGGGTCTGGCACGCGTACAAGGTACTGGAGCCCCTTCCGGCCCTCACGCCGGGTCCGGCGAGCGCTGCTGACCTGGGGCCCGCGCTAGGGTCGGGGCCATGGCCGACACCTCGCTTGACCTCACGCTGGATGCCGCCGCGCTCACCGCGCAACTCGTGGACTTTCCCTCCGAGAGCGGCACCGAGAAGCCCCTCGCGGACGCCGTCGAGACCGCCCTGCGCGCCCTGCCGCACCTGACGGTGGAGCGGTACGGCAACAACGTGATCGCCCGGACGAACCTGGGCCATGCGGAGCGGGTCGTCCTGGCCGGCCACATCGACACGGTACCGATCGCGGACAACGTGCCGTCCCGGCTGGATGAGGACGGCGTGCTCTGGGGCTGCGGCACCTGCGACATGAAGTCCGGCGTGGCGGTGCAGCTGCGCATCGCGGCGACGGTCCCCGCCCCCAACCGCGACCTGACCTTCGTGTTCTACGACAACGAGGAGGTCGCCGCCGAACTCAACGGCCTCAGGCACGTGGCCGAGGCCCGCCCCGAGTGGCTGCGGGGTGACTTCGCGGTCCTGCTGGAGCCCTCCGACGGCCAGGTCGAGGGCGGCTGCCAGGGCACGCTGCGGGTGCTGCTGAAGACCAAGGGCGAGCGGGCCCACTCGGCGCGCGGCTGGATGGGCTCCAACGCCATCCACGCGGCGGCCCCCATCCTGGCCAGGCTGGCCGCCTACGAGCCCCGCCGGCCGGTCATCGACGGCCTGGAGTACCGCGAGGGCCTGAACGCGGTGGGCATCGGCGGGGGAGTCGCGGGCAACGTGATCCCCGACGAGTGCGTGGTCACGGTCAACTTCCGTTACGCCCCCGACCGCACCGAGGAGGAGGCGATCGCGCACGTCCGCGAGGTGTTCGCGGACTGCGGTGTCGAGGAGTTCGTGGTCGACGACCACAGCCCCGGCGCGCTGCCCGGTCTCTCCCACCCGGCCGCGGCCGCCTTCATCGAGGCGGTGGGCGGCACCCCGCAGCCCAAGTACGGCTGGACCGACGTCTCCCGCTTCTCCGCGCTCGGCGTGCCCGCCGTCAACTACGGCCCGGGCAACCCGCATCTGGCGCACAAAAGGGACGAGCGGGTCGAGGTGGCGAAGATCCTGGCGGGCGAGGAGCGCCTGCGGAACTGGCTGACCGCGTAAGGGTCCCGTACGGCGCTTCATGGCGGACATGCGTACGTCCCCCCTCCGTAACCCGCGTAGATCTAGTCTGAGATCGAACTACCGGCAAGCGGAGGGAGCGCACATGGCTACCGGGAACCCCGAGGGGAAGAAGCAGCCGCCGGACGAGCAGCGGCTCGGACCGGTCCTCCGACGGCGCAGTCAGGTCACGTCCAGTACGACCGACCAGCGGCTGCTGGACGCGGGCGGGCCCTCGGACTGGGTGCACACCGACCCCTGGCGGGTCCTGCGGATCCAGTCGGAGTTCATCGAGGGCTTCGGCACCCTGGCCGAACTTCCCCCCGCCATCAGCGTGTTCGGCTCCGCTCGTACGAAGGCTGACTCGCCGGAGTACGACGCGGGCGTGCGGCTGGGCCGCGGCCTGGTCGAGGCGGGCTGGGCGGTGATCACCGGAGGCGGCCCGGGGGCCATGGAGGCGGCCAACAAGGGCGCGCTGGAGGCGGGCGGCATCTCGGTGGGGCTCGGTATCGAGCTGCCGTTCGAGCAGGGGCTGAACCCCTACGTCGACATCGGCCTCAACTTCCGCTACTTCTTCGTCCGCAAGATGATGTTCGTGAAGTACGCGCAGGGTTTCGTCGTGCTTCCGGGCGGCCTCGGCACCCTCGACGAACTCTTCGAAGCGCTCACCCTCGTCCAGACCCAGAAGGTCACCCGCTTCCCGATCGTCCTGTTCGGCAGCGAGTACTGGGGCGGCCTGGTGACGTGGCTGCAGAACACGCTGGTGGCCCAGGGCAAGGCGTCCGAGAAGGACCTGCTCCTGTTCCACGTGACGGACGAGGTGGAGGAAGCGGTGGCACTGGTGTCGAAGGAGGCCGCCCGCTAGGGCCGGCCACCGGGGGCCTCGCCTCGGGGGGCTCCGCCCTCTCGGGGCAGGCCCCTGGGGGTCAGGCCAAGCCGCGTCTGGCGACCGCGGGCGCCCGGTGCCCGGCGATCGACGCCACCATGTCGAGCACCTGGCGCGTCTCGCCCACCTCATGGACCCGGTACACCTGCGCCCCGAGCCACGCCGAGACCGCGGTCGTGGCCAGTGTCCCGATCAACCGCCCCTTCACCGGCCGGTCCAGCGTCTCGCCCACGAAGTCCTTGTTGGACAGGGACACCAGCACCGGCCACCCCGTGGCGACCATCTCGCCCAGCCGCCGCGTCGCCTCGAGACTGTGTCGCGTGCTCTTCCCGAAGTCGTGCCCGGGATCGATCAGCACCGACTCCCGCGGCACCCCCAGAGAGACCGCGCGCTCCGCGAGCCCCAGGGTCACCTCCAGGATGTCGGCCATCACGTCGTCGTACGTCGTGCGATACGGCCGGGTACGCGGCTGTGCACGCCCCGCGTGCGTGCACACCAGCCCCGCCCCGTAGCGCGCGGCGACCTCCGCGAGCCCCGGGTCGACCCCGCCCCACGCGTCGTTCAGCAGGTCCGCCCCCGCCTCGCACACCGCCTCGCCGACCTCGGCCCGCCAGGTGTCCACACTGATGACCACGTCCGGGAAGCGACGCCGTACCTCCGCGACGAACCCGACCGTCCGCCGCGCCTCCTCCTCGGCCGTGACCTCCTCGCCCGGCCCGGCCTTCACCCCGCCGATGTCGATGATCGCGGCGCCCTCGGCCACCGCCTGCTCCACCCGGGCGAGCGCCGGCTCGTCGCGGAACGTGGCCCCCTGGTCGTAGAAGGAGTCCGGGGTCCGGTTCACGATCGCCATGATCACCGGCTCGTGCGGCCCGAATTCCCGCCTGCCCAGCCTGAGCATCCCCTGTGACCTCTCCTAGTACGTCCCGCAGTACGGCCGCCTGCGACCCTAACTGTCAGACTCGCATGGCACGATCGGAGCCTGACAGATTTGGCTTCCGGCACAGCGTCGGGCACATGGAGCGTGGGGACCTCAGCGATGGTTATGTTCTTGTTCCTGGTCGTCGCCCTCGCCGTCGTGGTGGCCGCGGTGACACTCGCCGTGGTGGGCGGCGGCGAGAGCGGTCCGCTGCCGGAGGCGGCCCCGGAGCGGTTGCAGGACCCGCTGCCGCCGGACCGCCCGGTCGGCAGGGCGGACGTGGAGAGCCTGCGCTTCCCGCTCGCCCCGCGCGGCTACCGCATGGCGGACGTCGACGACGCCCTCGGCCGCGTCGCCGCCGAACTCGCCGAGCGGGACGCCCGTATCGCCGATCTGGAGTCCGCGCTGGCCGGCGCCAGAGCGGCCGCGGCGCACGCCCGGCTGGACAAGCCCGGCCACGAGGAGCAGCGATGAGCGACGGGGCCGCCCTCGCCGGGCCCGACGGCGCGCTGCGCTGCCCGTGGGCCCTGTCCACCGAGGACTACGTGTCGTACCACGACGAGGAGTGGGGCCGCCCGGTCCACGGCGACGACGCCCTGTTCGAGCGGATCAGCCTGGAGGCCTTCCAGTCGGGCCTGTCATGGATCACGATCCTGCGCCGCCGCCCGGGCTTCCGCACGGCCTTCGCCGGCTTCCGGATCGAGAAGGTCGCCGCCTTCACCGACGAGGACCGCGAGCGGCTGCTTGCCGACCCGGGCATCATCCGCAACCGCGCCAAGATCGACGCGACGCTCGCCAACGCGCGCGTGCTCGCCGACTGGGCCGAGGGCGAGCTGGACGAGTTCGTCTGGTCCCACGCCCCCGACCCGTCCGGCCGCCCCGCTCCGAAGACCCTCGCCGACGTCCCCGCGGTCACCCCGGAGTCCACGGCCCTGTCGAAGGCCCTGAAGAAGCGCGGCCTCAGGTTCGTCGGCCCGACGACGGCGTATGCATTGATGCAGGCATGCGGGCTGGTCGATGATCACTTGGAGACCTGCGCAAGCCGCCAGAGCCCGCCCGGCACCTGAGGACGAGCGGTCGCAGAAGTCAGCCTGTCCGGCGTTTGAGGACGAGGCCGCAAGGCCGATAGGGGTGGGGGGGGGGGGGGGGGCCCCCCCCCCCCCCCCCCCCCCCCCCCCCCCCCCCCCCCCACCGGCGCACCGCC
>NZ_JBEXYL010000104.1:0-27213 GCF_040630895.1 Streptomyces sp. NPDC005728 | reverse complement strand
CCATCCGCATACCTCATACACCACGGAATACAGACAACACTCCAGGCCCATCAGCGACTTCGAGAGAGATCACCCTAAAGAGCCGAAGTCAGTAAGGGCTCACCCAGGTACTGGTGAGGGTCGATCGTGGGCGATAGGGGCCCGCGTGCCGACGTCACCCCGAAGCGGGCGACGCCGATACGGTCGTCACGTATCACCGCTGAGAGCAAAGAGGAGATCCACGTGCCTGTTGACCCGAGCGACCCGGAAACCTTTCAGGAAGAAGACGACGATGCGGCGGAGCTCTCTGAGGAAGCACCCGAGGGGAACGCCGCCGAGCAGCACACCGACGTCCGCCAGGACCACGACGACCCGCTGACCCGTGTCGACCCGGGGGCTGCCAACGAAGCTGACGCCGTCGAGCAGGCCCGGGTTGTTGCGCTGGACGAGGACGACTACCGGTAGTTCGTGCAGCTCACGGGCTGGATGGAACATCGGTACAGGGGGATCGCCGAGATAAGCCCCAAGGGGCCACGGGATGATCTTGGTTTACCTGTCGAGGGTGCTGACGCGGTTCTCGTACTCGCGGCGGGCCTTGCGCTGGGCGGGGATCGCCCCGACGCCGTCGAGGACCTGGCAGCGGTCGAGGAGTTGGCGGTGGACCGCGGGCTCGGCGGTGACGCGGAGGGTGTAGCCGGTGCCGCGTCGTACGGCCTGACCGTGGTCGAGTGCGGCCCGCTCGACGCCGTCCAGCTCGGCGGTGCGGAGGAAGTCGGCGACCTTGCCGGGCATGTCGAGGGTGATGGGCAGCTCCGGAGCCGGTGCGGGGGCGTCAGCGACGTGCTCGGGCAGGAGGTCGGCGACGGCGGTACGTACGGCGCCGCGGCTGACGTCGTGCTCACGGGCGAGGGCGGCGATGGAGCGGCCGTCGAGGTAGGCGGTGCGTACGCGGGTGACCGTCTGACCCGCCAGGGCGGGGCGGCGTCCGCCCTTGTTGCCTTTGGCCTCGGCGGCGCGCAGGCCGTCGTAGGTCAATTCCCGTTGGAGGTCGCGCTGGAGTTCGCCGGCGGCGGCGAGAGTCTGGAGTATGAACTTCACGGTGGACAGCAGCTCCCCGGTGCGCGGATGGCGGGCGGTGAGGTCCATGGCGGAGAACGCGCCGTCGTGGATGCGCAGGGCGAGCTGGTCGCGGTGCAGGACTTCGAGCACGTCGAGGATGTGCTGGTTGCCGCGGACGAGGCGGAACATCTCGGAGATGTGCACGGTGTCGCCCGGCCGCGCGTACGTCAGCAGCTCGCCGAACGTCGGGCGCTGGAGCGGGTGGAGGCGGCTGGAGGTGCCCGCCTCTTCCTCGAACACCCGGGGGTCTTCGATCCCGGCCTCGGCGAGGACCAGGTCCTGCCGGGCGGTGGACTGCTGGTCGGTCGACACCCTCTTGTAGACGAGATTGGCCACGCTGTTCCCTGTCCTGTGCCATCGGAGGTTGATTGCGTGCCAACGCACCTTGAGTGGACGCGAGTTTGTGTCATCGAAGGTTGATTGCGCTGGTCAGGAACCCGGACGGGTCGGCTTGGCCGCCCGGGCCAGTGCGTGAAGACTGCGGTCCAAGACGGATTGGCGATGGACAGCGGTGCTCTTGCTCGTACGGGTGAAACGGAGCGGCGGCAAGGTTGTCACCACCGCGACGACGGTAGGCAGCCAAGAATGGCCGAAGGGGCCGAGACCTCGAAAGGGAGATCTAGGGAACATGTCTTCACTGCTGCTGGTCGGCCGGGCTCGTCAGCTGTCGCGGATGTCGGCAGTTCTCGCCCTGAGTGCGTCCGCCGTGTTCGGCACGAGCGTGACGCAGGCGTCCGCCGACACACAGCTCACGATCAATACACCCAGCAACGCAGTGGTCTGCCAGCCTCAGCTGCTCACGTGGTCGGGCGGGCAGGCTCCGTACGAGCTGACGGTTCAGCCCGGCGCGGATCCCAACGGACAACCCTTGCGGGACCTCGGCCAGCAGGACGGAACCCAGTACAACTGGACAGTCGACATTGCTGCGGGGACGCAGGTGGGCCTGACCCTGCGAGACAGCACAGGCACGGTAGCCCAAAGCGCCCCGTTCACCATCAATCCCGGCCCTGACAACAGCTGCGTCCGCACATGATTCGGTTGCCGCAGTGCGGGCGAGCCGGGACAGCTGTTGCCCTTCGGTGGCTGCTGGCCTGGAAGCCCCTAAGGCCCGGACGCCAAGGGTGACCAAACTTCGCTGACACTGATCAAGGTTCGCTGTCACAGAACATTCCCCGCTTCTGTCGGCGCATCGGACCTGGGTGTCATCTAACCCTGTCGTCAGCCGCCATCGGATCTCATTGGATCCGAGTCGCTGTCAGGCCCCGGAATCACTGGGTTCATTGGACGCCCGCTACTCCTGTCGTCATTCGATCGTTTGACGACAGGGGTGAGCGGCCAGGTGAACCCGGCTGAGGACCGTTTACGGTGAAACGGCGAGCGCCCGCGGCCACTTCGATTGGCTGCGGGCGCTCTTCGTGTACTGGTCAGTCCGCGTCGACTCGGCGGGCTGTGGCGTCGTCCTGGGGTGAGGCGGTCAATACATTGCGGGGACGTCGTCGTGGTCGATGCGAGGATCACCTGCTGGACGGAACGACGTGTGGTTGATCTCGCGGCATATCTTCCCGCCCCGCATCTCGAAGAGCGTGAGTTTGCGTATAGACAGCTCGGTGCCGACGGGGAAGTCCAGCTGAGGAATGCTGTCGCTGATGACGGTGGCTCGCATCAAGCTCTCGTTGATTACCCACTGGTCGGTGGCAAAGCGCCGTAAGACTGTCTCCGACCGGACGGAGAGCGACGTCCCGAGTTGCTGGTACGCCGTCCTGATGTCGTTATGGGTGCGCAGCACCTGTCCTCGACTGGGTTCCTCCCAGACGATGTCGTCCGCGTAGAGGTCTATGACGCCATCGAGGTCGTCTTTGCGCTCCCTGTCGAGATGCTGGAGCGCGACCTGAAGGTTTCCCGCGATCACGTCCTGCTGCTCGTCGGCTTCTCCTGGTTTCGTGGCAGTGGTCATTTCCGCCCTCTCGGTCAGAACCGTCGCTTCCATCCACGATTTGTCATTGACGTGGAACCGGCAAGGAGGCGACTCGGCCACACCGCGTTACAAGATCGACAGGTGGCGTGCGGCGGGTCTGCTGCACGTCGACGGCCATCCAGCATGCCGGTGCGAGCAGCGGTGTTCAGGTGATGGTCGATTAATCACCAGGTCACGGTGGCGTGGGGCACGCGTGGAGCCGGTCCACGGCCGAGAGGGCGATCACAACAGCGGAAAGGCGACGATGCGCGCCACCGGGCCCTGCAGGTACGGCGCCGAAGCGCCGTACCGCAGCGCGGCCCGACCGGTCACAGCGCCGCCTTTCGGCGGGGGGATCCACGTCTACGGGACGGTGTAGGTCACCACCACGCAGCCATCCATCCCCTTCACGCCGTCTCCTGCATCCTGGTGACTGTCGATGCCAGTCATGGGGTTAGGGACGTTTTTGGCGCCGTAACCGCCGTCGAGGCCGGAGCGCGCGATGGCGCGGCACTCGTCGAAGCTCTTCGGGCTCTCCGCACCACGACCTGGCGCTCCGGGGTTGTTTGGCCAGCACCGACACCCCCGGCAGCAGCACCCGGTGATCCCCGGCCCCCACCGACTCAAGGGCGGTGCCCTGCTGCTCGGCGCCGAGGAACCAGCCCTGCCCGGACCGTTCGGCACCTCGATCGGCGAGCACGACCAGGAGCCAGACGAGCCCGAGACGGCAGAGGCGGACGAAGCCGAGCTGTGGTGCTGACGCCGGAGCGGGCGCTCAACCTGTGCTCGCGGAGCGTCACGATAGCTACAGAGAGCTACTTGTCACTTCGCCGTAGCTTCGGAGCACAGTCGGCCGCCATCGCGTGATGTTCCCTCATGTCAGTGTGGTCCCTCGGGGGCCGGGTACGACGAGAGCTCCTTTGACCACGGCGAAGAAGCGTTCCAGGCCGGGCACCACGACGTGGACGGCGCACACCCCCTCGGGCATCGCCGCCACTGTGCGCCGGTAGGCGCTCAGGTCGTGCTGTGCAAGGCAGGCGAGCAGAGCGTCGAGCGGTTCCTCGGGCTCCTGGGCCGGGAGGGCGTCCTCGAACCGTGCGCGGCGAGCACGCCGCAACGGGCCAGTGAGGTCGAACACGGCGCAGCGGTGCAGCGCCGGATACGGCTCAAGGAGGCCGAGCTGGACCGGTTCGGGTGGTGTGCGACGTCGAACGAGGGCCGATTCCAGCAGTTCGAGCAGTGCGCCCGTCACCGCCTGGCGCATGCTCAGGCCCGCCGCCTGTCCTCGTAGATAGCCGCCGCCAGTCGGCTGCGGCGGCCGGTAGGCGAGGACGGTCGGCACGCCCAGGTCACTGGTCGCGTCGACCAGGTGCACCACGCCTTCGGCTTCCTGCTCTGCCGTATGGTGGAGCGCGGTGAGGTCTCCGGGCAGGCTGCGGACATCGAAGACCGTCGGTGGCCGGCCCGCGAGGAGCGTGTGGATCGTCGTCAGCGAGCACGAGTCGCGCTCGATGGTTTCCAGCAGTGCGTGAACGGTGGCGTCCCGATCCGAAGGAGCCAGCCCATAGCCGGAATTGACGCTGTAGCGCGACAGCGCCTGGTAGTCGGCCCGGTCACCCACCGCATCCCGAAGCTTTTGTCCCTCCGGGCCGGCGTACCAGGGAGCTCCCAGGTAGAGCGGGATGCGAGCCTCGCGCTGCGGTTCGTTCAGGCCCTGGTAAACGTGGCAGGCGAGTTTAGTACCACCGAGCGCTGTGAGCAGCGGTGCGCTGGCATCGGTGGCCAGCGCACCGGCCGCCAGCCGATCCGCGCGGCACAGAAGAACAGCCCCGGGAGCCAGGCTCATCGGGCCGGTCACCAGCCGTTCCAGAGCCTCGCCCAAAGCGCGCTCGCGGGCCGCTGCCGCGTTGTTGCCTTTGCCGACGCCGACCCCATCCGGCACGGGCGCGCCCGCGCCGTTCAGCAGCGTGCAGGCCCACACGGAAGCCGCCCCGCCGACGCCGGCCAGTGGCCGCCACTGGGGCCGCAACCCCAGACGCGATGCCGCACGCTCCACGACCGAGTCTGTCGGCGAGGGGGCGTCGGCACCGAGCCGGCACACAGCCGCACGAGCGGGTGCGACCTTCTCCACCTCGAAGTCGCCCTATGCGTCGGGGTCCTGCACCAGTGTCTCGGCCGGGTCCTGCTCCAGATCGGCCGCGACCGCCGCCTCTGCGCTCGTCAGCAGCGTGCCCTCCGGCTGCCGCACCACCGCCATGTCCGCCAGGCTGTCACCCATCACACACTCCTTCAGCCATGTTCCGACGTCCCGGCCCGGGACCGGGCCCACTGCCTCCCACCGTAGCCATGAGCCGCCCCACGCCCCAGGGCGTACATCGGGCGCGCAGAAGCAGAACCTCGATACCGTTCCTGCCACGGCACCGTGATCCGGGAGCAGGCGGGTCACGCCGCCTGACCGTAACCGTCCGGTGCAGGCGGGCCATCGCCACGCAGCAGGCTGAAGTCGACGTCCAGGTGCGGGTTATACGCCTCGGGTACGAGGCCGAGTTCGTGGGTGGAGTATTCACCGAAGCGGCGGATGTGCTCGGTCAGGTACGGCGAGATGTGGGCCAGGTCCTCGGGGTCGATGGCATAGCCCTCTTCCTGGAGCTGGCGCACGATCTCGGCGATGTCCAGAGCGTTGTGGAAGATGACCGCGTTCGTGAGCAGGGCGTTGAATTTCGCGGTCTTCTCCTGCTCGACGGGGTCGTTGTCGGTGATGACGCCGCCGTTGCCGAAGCCGATCCACTGGGAGAAGCCGTTGAACGCCTCGACCTTGTTCGTCGCGGCGGTCACCCGCCGGCGCAGTGGGGCGTCCGAGAGGTAGCGCAGCAGCTGGACGGTGCGGATGACGCGGCCGACCTCGCGGAAGGCGGTGTAGGTGGCGTTCTTGCGTGAGCCGGCGCGTAGGCGCCGCAGCAGCAGGGTGGAGGAGATGGCGCCCTCGCGCACGGAGACGGCCACCCGCATCAGGTGCCGGAACTGGGACTCGATCAGGTCGAAGTCGATGACGTTTCGGCCGCTCTCCGCGAACAGGGCGTCGATGTGCACGTACTCGGTCCGCTTCGTGGGCCAGTAGAAGGTCAGATCCTTCCAGTTCCTGATCCTGGGCATGAGGTCGAAGCCCAGCAGGTGGGCGAGCGCGAAGACCGGGAACGACTGGCCCTGCGTATCCGCGTGCACCGTGGTCGGCTTCACCTCGGACGTGTTCTTCAGCAGGCCCTCGATGATGTAGACGGCCTCCCACACCCCGCACGGGATGAAGTGCGTGAACAGCGCAATATAGGTGTCCGAGATGTGGTGGTAGGCGATGCCGCCGGGCTTGCCGTACCGCACGCTCGTCTCGGACAGCAGGTTGTTGAGGTAGGTGTCCATGTGGGTGCCGTCGGCGGCGACCGCGGAGCCGTCGCCCCATGCCTGCGAGATGTCCAGGCGGGCATGTGCGTTGACCAGGTCGGCGATCGCCTCGTTCAAGGTCGGGATGGAGAAGTGGCGGTTCGCGGCCAGCGACAGCTCGTGCCCGCTCACGCCGGGGATGTGGCGGGCGGCCTCGTAGGGGCCCATGTTGGTGCCCTTGACGAAGGTGGTGATGACGTACCGGCCGAAGGGGTCCTTCAGCTTCGGCTCGTTGCCGGAGGCCGGGCCGAAGCGGCGCCACCACTCCGCCCAGTACGCCGTGCGGGAGATGATCCCGATCAGGGAACGCTCCGGCATCCGCGCCTTGATCTCCTGCTCCAGTGCCTTCGCAGAGGCCCGCTGGCCCTCGGAGCGGTGGGCCTTGAGGGAGGGGATGCTGGTATCCGGGTCGATGACCAGGCCCTCGTTGTCCGGGTACCCGGCATCCGCCATCGCGGCGGCCGCGGTGAGCTTGTCCTCCAGCTGTCGCCGGAAGGAGACCGCGTCGTACGACGGCGCGTCGCCGGGCTCGGCGAGACCGACCTCCACCAGGTAGTCGCCCAGCTTCTCCTCGACGTCCTCCCACAGCAGGAGCTGCTCGCTCCAGTCGGCGTACTCCTCGGAGCCGGCCACCGCGACGTCCCCGGTCCGCAGTTCCTCGGCGAGCGCGGTGAACACCATGGCCTCGAAGTGCTTGCGCACGAAAGCGCCGGGCCGGTTCTTGTCCCGTACGGCCTTCTGCCAGTTCAGCGTGGCGAACGAGATGTCGACCGGGCGGCCGTCCTCGTGCCGTTCGGGGATGAAGTCGCGCAGGTTCTTGTGGCGGCGGGCGTGCGCGAGCGCGTCCAGGACGCGGCTGTCCTCGGAGGTGGCCCGCAGCTCCAGGCGGCTGGTCAGGTCGTACATCGTGGAGCGGTCCTTGAGCAGGTGCCCGTACAGCAGCACCTCCCAGTAGTTGCCGTGATGGGCAGCGACCTTCTCGATCTGCTCGTACTGACCCTCGAACCCGCCGAAGTCGTCCACCGCCGCCGCGGGCACGCCCAGGGCGCCGGCCTGCACGCGCAGGGCCTTCGCCATGGTGTGCAGGGCGGGTGCGAGTCCGTCGCCGAGCCCCGCGGCGACAGTGTCGGGGGAGGCGTCCTGGTCGAGTTCTCCGACCGCCGTCAGGATCCCGGCGGTCAGCGCGGCTGCCTTCTCGCGGGCCGCCTGGACGGGACTGTCGGCGTCGATGTGCTGGAGCACCGTGCGGTAGTTCCCGATCAACGCCTCGACGATGGCCTGCTGTTGCTCCCGGATCTGCTCCAGCTCAGCCTTGGCCCGCTTGACCTGCAACGCGATCCGCTTGCAGAACATCGTGGTCAGGTCGTCCCGGGCCCGCATCCGGGCCCTGTGGACCAGGCACACCAGCAGCGAGAGCCGCTTCACCACGTTGTAGTCCCGCAGCCCCGGCGCGTCCGCGGCGTCCGCCTCTCCGGCGAAGTCCGCGATCTTCCCCGAAGCGACGCCGGCCAGCCACAACCCGGTCTCGCCCAGCCCGTCCACCCACCCAAGGTGCTCGGCCTGTGCGCGGAAGTGCGACCACGTCGGGGCCTTCGCCGACTGCTTCAGCCTGTTGCACTTCGTGGTGCCGGACTCGTCCTTCTCCGACAGCAGCGCCAGCAGCCGCTCGCGGTGCGCTTCGCTGAGCTGGTCGTAGATGCCCATGCAGATCCCGGCGTTGACCTCGGTGCGGACCTTCGCCGCGAGCGCGTCCAGCGTGGTGAAGCCCGGCAGTTCCAGCCCGGCCTCGACCACCTTCTCCAGCGCGATGTTGATCAGATCGGCCGGACGGTTCTTCGACACGGCTTCACTCCGCATCACCGCCTCGGCGATCTTCCGGGCCTTCGCCTTGTCGTACGACAGGCCCGTCCGCTGGCGAACGGCGGTCCGCTGCCGCTCCGCCGTACGGTTCGCAGCCTTCGCCACCGTGCCCTCCGGCAGGTCCACCGCGCGGCGCACGAAGTCGACCACGGTCTCCGGGATCTCATCCAGCTTCGGGAAGCACCCCATGCGCTGATACGACTTCAGCGCGAGCAGCTGGGCCAGGAGGTGCTCGTCGCAGTCGGTACGGGCCGCAGCCCACTCGACCTCGTCACGGCTCGGCGCGAAGAACAGATGCAGCTCATGCGCGGTGATCAGCCGCTTGAACCGCGGATACGCGGTCCTCTCGATCGAGGTCACAACCCACCCCGCCCCAGACGAAACCCAACATCACCACCAACGACACTGAGCCGAACGGGTGACGGGATGCGGCGCCCAACAACCCAAGATCATCCCGTGGCGGGTTTCTGGCGTACCTGGGTCATGCCCCATTTTGAGCCGATGTGCCCGGGCACCTCACTGAGTGCGGTGCCCGGGCGGCAGCCGGCCGTTGCGTTGGTCAGCGGGCTCGGACGGATGCTCCGTAGGTGTCGGTCTGACGGAGCACCGCCGCGTCCTGCAATGGGGCCGGCCAGACCTGGACGAGGTACCACTCGGTGACCTCGTCCGGGGCGAGGTCGATGGCGGTGTCCCGGCCGCGGGCATGGATGCGTAGCCGGTACTCACCAGGACCGTCGAACGAGAGCACCGGCAGCTCCTCGTCCAGGTCGTCCATCAGACCGCGCACCATGAGCTCTCCCGACACCGAGTGCAGGGACACTTCGACGATCTCGTCCCATCCGTCGTTCCCAGGCTGGGGGGCATCGGTGTGCAGGGTGACGGTGACGTCGACGTCGCCGGTGTGGATGCCGGTGTGGACCGTGGCGATGCCGTCCTGCACCTCGATCAGCCCGTTGTGCTCGCGGGGCAGATCGGGGCCGGTGGGACCGTCCTCGTCGTTGATCTGGAACTGGTGGTACTGCACGGGCACAAGCCCACGCCCTTGCTCGGCCTGATCGCTCATGGCGTGTTCCCGGTTGATCGGAGACGGGTCAGGGCTTGATCCACACGAGGAACCTATCCTTCTCCAGGACCCGGTTGTAGAGGTAGAAGCGGCCAAGCGCCTTGCCGCCCTCCTCGTTCTGGGTGGCGTTGATCATGCGCCAGTTGAAGTGGCCGCCTCCGGTGGAGGCGCCCTGCCAGGTGGAGGCGAACGGGTACTCGTCGCACTGCTTGCCCGCGGGCCGGTGACGACTGGAGGGGCACGCCTTGTCCCGGTTCTGCCGGATCTTCGTCTTGTCGGTGAGGCGTGTCAGGTACTTCGTGGTGCCGTGCTTGCCCGGCAGGTACTTGGTGTTCTGCGCGTACTCGATGTGCTTGGCGAGCTCGGGGTATTCGCCGCGCTTGGCGTAGACCATCTCCGGGATGTACGGCATGACGCAGCCGATCTTGGAGGTGCCGGGCAGGGCGTTGTCGCACCGGACGGGCGGATGGCCCAGCGTGATGTCGTTCGTGGGTGCGGCCCACTTGGGGTTGGTGAACCTCCAGTGTGCCGTCCCCTGGCCCTCGCCCTTTTGTCCCTTGGGACTGGCCTTGATGGTGGTGTCGAAGAAGAACTGTCCGACAGCCTCCTTGTTGTTGCTCATCGCCTGGGAGGGGAATTTGCTCTCGGTGACCTTGCACTTGCCCGCGCAGGTGCCCTTCCCGTTCGCGCTGCTGCCCACGCCGTCGCCCGAGGCGCTCACCTGCAGGAGCTCGACCTGGTAGGCCCAGGCCTTGATGTCGCGCTTGCTGTAGGAGTAGCCGACGGCCAGGTAGTGCATCCTGCCGGTCACCCGGCCGGTGCGGACATCGTGCACGGTCACGTCGGCTTTGAAGACACCGCAGGCCTGGAACCGGTTGACGTACCAGGTGTTGTTGGCACCGTGGTCGTCACACCACTTTGGTGTCGGCCACGCGCTGATGGCTGCCCGGGGGTCAGCTGCGGCGGGCTCCGTTGCCCAGGAGACGCAGGCGACCGGCTTGCTGCCGCCGGCGTCACGGGCTGCCTTCAGCTGGGCGTCGCAGGCGGCCTTCGCCTGGGCCGCAGTCGTCTTCGGCGTAATGGCCACCGGGACAGGCGCGGTTGTCGAGTTACTCGTGGAGGCCTGCGCGGAGGTCAGCGATCCACTCAGTAGCCCGAGCGTTACCGCCCCAGCCGACAGCAGCATTCTGTATCTGAAACGCACGTATTGCTCCCCGTGTTGGTCGTTTTCGAGTGACGCCTGTGACAGGTCAGTCACTCGTGGTGATCACATCACGGGTTAAAGCGTCAAGACAGATACCCCTGAGACGAACTGGCGTTCTATATCGGCCAGTTCTTGAAGCGGGGCGCGCGGCTTGTTCTGATCCGGGCCATGCCCATCGCCGCCCGTCGGGCGAGGGGCACGGCTGTTCGTTCAACGGGCGAGGATGAAGGGTTGGCCGAGGGATGGCGCCAGACGTTCGGCGGCGACACCTCGTTGTCGAAGCAGCAGTTCCTCGCGGCCGCGACGAAGGACGGCAGCCGCAACGACGGCGTGCGCGGCGCAACTACGCGAACCTCACCGATGGATTGCGCGCATCGGTGGAGGGTGTGGGGCCGTGGTGCCTGGCTGGGCCCGTCGCCTTCCCCCGTGGTGACGGGCCCAGCGGTTCGCTCACCGGGCGAGGACGACGGTGATGGGCTGGTCGGGGCAGCTGGCGAGACCTTCGGCGAGCGCGGCCTGCTCGCCTGGGTCGATGGTGAGCTGGTAGCGGGTTTTATCGGCGACCCAGTCGGTGAGGTAGGTGCATCGGTAGCCGGTGTACGGGGGCAGCCAGGTGGAGGGGTCCTGGTCTGCCTTGGACCGGTTGGAGGCGGCGGAGACCGCGATCAGGGCGCGGGGGTCGTCGAGGTCGTTGGCGTAGAGCTCGCGTTCCTTGGCTGTCCAGGCGGAGGCGCCGGAGTCCCAGGCTTCGGCGAGCGGGACCAGGTGGTCGACGTCGAGTTTCCTGGCGTTGTCGAAGTACTGGTCGTCGTAGGGGCTGTACCAGTTGCCGCCGGTGAGGGTGCAGCGGGGCCCGACCTCCGGGTCGTTGACCGCTTCGGCCAAGAGCACCTCGGCGCGGGTGTTGCAGCCGTCCTTGTCGGCGTCGGTCCAGTGCTTGAACTTGTCGCGGCTGTAGCCGGTGCGGTCTTCGTCCTGGACGGTCAGTGATGCGAGGGCGTCGCGGACCGGCAGGGTGATGGTGTCCCCGGGGGCTTGCGGCTGGGCGGAGGCGGCGTGTGCCGGTGCGGGGGGTGTGGCGTGGGCGGGGGTGGGTGCGAGCAGAGCGGCGAGCGCGGACAGCGAGGCCGCTGCGGTGGGCAGGGCGCGGGACAGACGCACGGGCCTTCCTCTCAAAGATCTCGACCGGGTCGTGATCTTCGTACCGGCTGCTGCGAGAGCCTGTGGGTGAGACGGTGTCCGGCTCACTCGCCCGGGTGGAAAGTCGCATCAAAGGATCCCGGCCGGCGCCAGGGAAGACCACGCCGAGGTCTTCGCGGCGATCCGGCAGTGCATCAGCAGGCTGACCGGCGAATCCCTGCTCCCGGCGGTGTCCGGGTGCGAGGTCACCGGATGAGCGACGCCACAAGGTGCGGAGCGCTCGTCAAGGCCTCATCACCCGAAGGGCTTGTTGCAGGATGACGGTGTCCCATGCCCCATGTAGTTGCCGTACCGTTTGCGGACTGCACCCGCCCAGGGGAGTGCGGCGGGCCGGAACGGGGAGAGGACAGCGTCGGGGTGGTCAAGGACGATCAGGAGACCTGGGGTACGCAAGCGGTCTGCCGAACCGCTGATCCGGACGAACTGTTCGCCGAAGGCGCGGCCCAGAGCCGGGCCAAAGTCCTGTGCACCGGCTGCCCGGTGCGCACCGAATGCCTCGCCCACGCCCTCGATCACCGCATCGAGCACGGCGTGTGGGGCGGCATGACCGAGCGGGAAAGGCGGGCTCTCCTTCGGCGCCGTCCGACGGTGACCTCCTGGCGGCGCCTGCTGGAGACCGCGCGCGCCGAGCACAGCCGACAGGCTGCAAGCCATTCGGAGTTGAGCGAAGGATGGTCCGAGACGGGCTGAACGTCCCGGCGAGGACTGCCGAGAAGGCGAACGCCCAAGCAACGTCGCCGCCATGACGCTGAATCAGGGGGAGGAAGCGGCGGCTGGCCGGGCCGTCGACGAGGCGGAAGCGGCACGCGGGCGCTGAAGGCTCAGCTGTCGTGAGACGACCCGGAGGAGGAGCCCGGCGAGCCATGTCCGTGCGGGAGCTCGGACGGGCTGCACGGCGAGTCATGCGACTGTGAGGACGGCGCGGTCCTGATCCACACCATGCGTCTGCCGGGCAGCACCGAGGACGTCACCGTGTGGGAGGACATCTTCGCCTGTACCCATGGCTGCAACGACTACACGCAGACGGTGACGCTGCCCGACGCGCCCTGGGGCGTACGAGATCAGGCGGTCGACCGGCACGGCCTGATGTACGAGCGTATCCGCCTCTTCCTCGGTATCAAACACATGCAGGAGGACCTGTTGCCCGGCTTCGGAGCCGCGTGACGCGCTGTTGCCCCTGCTGGTCTGCTGGGGATGACCACGGGGGACGTTCCGCCACCGTCGGCTGACAAACCGGCGCGCCGCGGCGCCTGACCGTATGCGCGTCCAGTAGTTGAGGGTGCAGACGTGTAGAGGCGGGAGTTCAGGTGCCGAAGAAGAAGCAGATGAAGCGGTCACGCCGCGCGGGGCGCCAGCCGGTCGCGCAGCGGGAGTTGGTGCCTCAGCCTCGGTTGAGTGACACCGCTGAAACCGCTCGTCCAGCCGACGACTTGGAATGCTGGGAGCCCGAGCCCGCGCCGGAGTTCTCGAGCGGCGGCGCCGCGGTGGACCTGAAGTTCGCCACCGGAACGATGCCGGCCGTGCGACTGGGCTTCGGCGAGCTGTTCGCGCAGGAGCGTCGGGGCCCCATCCGCGAGCGCTGGGGCTACACCGTGGAGCTGCCAGCCGTACTGGAGCTCCTGGAGCGGATCGGCGACGGACGGATCCCCGCGCACGATGTCCGCAGCGTGCTGCTCAAATCAGTCGACCTGCTGTACGACACACTCCGGTGCTGGGAGGCCGAAGACCCTGACGATCTCCGCCATGCGTGCCTGGAGGCCGGGGGATGCCTGCTGTGCGAGAAGCACCGCTCGTGGTTCGACGCCCTGTTGGCCGAAGCGGACGACCGCTGGCAGCGGCTGCAGCAGCCGGAGAACTATCCGTTCGCCGCGGGCCGGCAAGGCCTTCACGAGACGTCCTGCTGCGTCGTCAGGCGTGAGATGCCGTCGGCTTACGCCCGGCCGACGGGCGAGGATTACGTGGTGGCGTTGAACGCCTTCAGCCACACCGGCGATCCGCACAGCTCCAGCGAGGACTTCGACGGATCCCGCAACTATCCCCGCTTCGACGTCATGACCCCGGAGGAAGCCCTGGCCTGGATCGCCGAGAGGACCGGGCCGAAGGGCGGCCGCAACTACAAACGCTGCCAGCGGTGTGCCCCGGCCGTGTGAGCACTGGCAGCCCGTCGCGGATGCGCTGCCGCTGACGTCAGTCCATCGGCGGGCCGGTTGAGGGCTACGAGGGCTCCATAAGTTGCCCCGTCTTCGTGGTCCTGCGCTGGAAGAGGAAGAACGGGCCGCCGAGCTGGGACAGCGCGGTGGGATGTTCGGTGAGGGCGATCGTCTGCCGACGGAAGCGCCAGCCCGTTCCGTATCGCGATGGCTGCAGGTCTGCCGGGTTGGTCTCCCATTCGGCCAGGTGCTGGACTAGGGCGGCGAGCATCCCGGCGTCCTGCGCCCTCATGGTCGGCGAGGCGGGAGCCTCCTGCAGCACCGCGACGATGGTGTGCACGGTCTGGGTGCTGATCCAGGTCGTCGGCTTGCCATTGGCGACGCTGGTCCGCAGCCGCATCTGGCGCACGCCGCGCTTTGCGTCCCTTCTCGCGGTACGGCTCGTGGCGCCGGTCGCTACATCAGGCAGCAGGAGTGCGGTGTCGAGCGTGTACCGCTTCCACGCCCGCGACTGCTACCACCCTGCTACCATGCGGGTGTGACTTCCACGAAGAGGCAGACGCAGGTCCGGCTGGAAGAGGACGTGCTCGCGGCCGGCAAGGCCGCCGCGGCAGCCCGCCGCCTGGACTTCAACAAGTACGTGGAGCGGCTCATCATCGAGGACACCACCGGTGCCCGTGCCGCCGGTATGGCTGCGGCCCAGCGGCTCATCGATGAGCACGGCACGTTCCTCGACGATCTGGAGCGTCAGCTCGACGCCCCGTACACCGAGCAGCACCCGGGCGCCGCCGCGTGATCCTGCACGTCGACGAATCCTGGATCCTCGAAGTGGCGCAACGGGCCGGGCGCCGCGACCCGGCCGCCGACGATTACGGCGTCCCTATCGCCGCCGTCGCCCGCCACCGTGGCGAACTCCTCGACACACCCGTCTACGACGGCGCCTACGCCCGCGCCGCCGCCCTGGTACACAACTTGGGCCGTTGTCGCTGGCTGGAGCACTCCAACCTCACCGTCGCCTGCGCCGTCGCCGTCATGTACCTCGAGGCCAGCAACATTCCCGTGAACCCCACCCGCGAACAGCTCACCGCACTCGCTCACGAGCTGAACAACCCGCGCTGCACCGCTGCCCGGATCGCGTCCTTCCTGCGCACCTGGAAACCCTGATCACGGCCCGGGTGGTGATCGCCTCAGACCACGCCAGCTCAGTGAGCTGGAGAATGGTGGCATCTGGGTGCGCTGCGAGCCGTCCGCGTGGCTGTTCCTGATCGCTCTGACCGTGACCGGAGCGCTTCTGGGGTCCTAGCTGTGGTTTAAAGGGGCGACCTCCACCAGGGTGCAAGGTGGAGGGCCGCCCCCACCCTGCTGCCTGTCAGAGCAGGGCACTATGACGTTAGGTGCTGGCGCCCGGTTTCGCTGTCCGGCGCGACGGCGATCGGAACGTCCTGTGGGGCTGCGGCACGGGCGTGCTCATACCCCGTCCCGCGTACCGGTTCTCCGTGCCGTCCGAGGAACCATGGCGGTCGGCGTGCCCGGCCGGCCATCCCTTCACCGGTACCGGCGGCTGGCTGGCTGGGGCGTGCTCGCTGCGCCGCCGGGGACGTCTACGGGCCGAGCACCCTCTGCGCTGCCTCTGCCACGGCCGTGGTCTGCTCCCTGCTGGCGGCCGCCACCGGGGCCCGCCCCGAGCTGGTGGTCTGGCTGCGCCTCGTCCCGGCCGCCGTGTTGCTCGCCACCGTCGGCTTCGCGGCGCACCGGCTGTCCGACGTCCTCATCCTGCGCTTGCCGCGGCCGCGGTGACCTGGTGGTCATACCTGCTGGAGGTGGGCTGGCGTCCGCACGCGGTGGGGCAGGCCGCGAGGTCGCAAGGAACTCCGCTCAGGGGCTACGGTTGATTCACAGGAGAATACGGAATCCTCCCCTGAACCGGGGACGGTTACGCTCTCCGGCCGAAAGCGTTCTTAGCTCAAAGCTGCTTCAAAAGCGCTGTGTAGAGCACCGTAGTAGAGAACGGATGTTATCGGTTCAAACCCGATAGGACGCCGCAGGCGGGCTTCCTTCCGCGTTCGGCAACGAGGGAAGCCCAGCGACCTTCACACGAGGTGATCGCTGGTGTTCCTGGCAACACAGTTCCCGATCGCCGACCTGCGCCCTCTCCTGGCCCGGGAGACCCGCCGACTCGATGTTCCGTGCTGGCCGCTGGCGCAGTCGGGCGAGTTCGTCAGATCGACCGGACCGGTACGCTCGCGGAAAATGGGAGGATTGGTCCCCTGGTTCGGTGAGGGTGTCTTCTGCGACGCCGCGAGCGTGTTCCGCTTCCCACCGAGTTTCTCGGAATTCCGCCTCCTGCCCGGGGACGAGCGCACATCCGGTTTCGCGTGCGCCTACCGGCGGCTGATCACGGACGGGTTTGTCAGTACTCGGTTCGAGCTGGCCGTCGCGGGAGGAAGGTCAGGAAGACGGGGGCGGGCGAGACTGCCCAGCCAGGACTTCGTCGCACTCCTGATCAACTGGCTCGACCTTCCCGTCGCCATCACGTCCCGCGGTGATGGAGACCGCCGGAGCAGCTGTCATCTCGGACAGGCAGGAGCGCCGCTCACGGCGCACGTGCTCCGGGCGACCACCAGATTCCCCACCTCCACCCCTGCAGTCGAACGTTCCTGGCTCCAGCCGGGCCGGCCGCTGCTGCTGGCCGACTACACGTCCAAGGAGGCCGAGCAGCCGCCGGACGCCAAGGTCGTGGATCTACAGCAGGACATTGGGGTGCGCCTGGCCCACTGCCGGGTGAGTTTCCGTGGAACGCTGGTCGGCGTCTGGTTGCTCGAGCGGAAGATGGGCCCGAGTCCGGACAAGGACGCCGTGCGTCGGCTCCGGGTTCATCTGCTCCGTCTCCACACGGAGTACGAGTGTGTGCGACTCGGGCTCCGCTTTCTCATGAGACAAGCGCAGGACGGCAGGAACACCGAGGCGGTGGCGCGATTCCTGAATCGAGGACTCGACCTGCTGTCCAGCCCGCGGAAGTACGGGTTCGACCAGGATCCGATCCTGGCTGCCGCATACGAGGCAGAGCAACTCGTGACCGCGGACGAATGGCGGACCGTAGTGCACATGCTGAGCGAGAAGCGGGCGCACGAGCTCGCCCGGATCGACAACACCACCGGCGGATGGCCCCGTTTGGACAACAACACCGCGGCAGGCGGCGGTTCGCAGCCGGTCTACTTCGCGGACCGGATCGTGGTGGCAGGGAGAGGCGGGATCGTGAACGAGTTCTACACACGCGCTGGCGGGGACATCCACGGCGTCATCGGCAGCGGAAACATCGTGACGAGCAGTTTCAACCGGATAGACGGCTCGAACCTGCCCGACGAAGCCAAGGCCTTGCTGAAGCAGCTCACGGAAGCTGTCGCACTGACGGAGAGCAGGCTGCCCGCCGAAGAGGCCGAGCAAGTGAGCAGGGACCTCTCCGCCTTCCAGGACGAAGCGCTGTCCGGCACACCGCGCAGGAACGTGCTGCAGGTCCTCGGCGATTCGCTCCAGAAGGCGGCCGACTTCGTTGGCGACGTCGGCGCCCCGATCGCGAACCTAGTCACCGCCGTGATCGGCTTGATTGCGTAGGTGTCACCGGCGGTGCTGCGCCGGGGGGCGTACCTCGGCGGTCTGCGCGGGCGCGCGACAGCACTGATCCCGTGCGCCGCGGCGGCCCGTGGTGGGGTCCCCGCGGCGTCGGCTGTGCTCCCCGCGGGGAGCACACGCTTGCGAGTGCGGGCGTGTAAGCGTTCTTTTAGACACACCCAGCAGAAATGGACAGGGGCGGCTGGAACTGGGTGTCAGCTGATCGTCCAGCGCTGCAGTGCGGAGCCGGTGTCCGGCTGCTGGGTGACCAGACTTCCGTCGGAGGTGGACGCCGTGGTCAGCAGCAGCCCACTCGCCTTGGAGGTGAGGGTGTAGCCACCGCCCGCAGCTGCGTTGACAACCCAGCGCTGGTTGGTGTTGCCGGTGCAGGCGTAGTGGAGCACCTGTGCGCCGGGGGAGGTGGAGCTGTGGTCGACGTCCAAACAGAGGTCGGACCAGCGGTTCACGATCTGGTAAGAGCCGTCCGATTGCCGAGTGAAGACCCAGTCCTGACCGGCCCCTCCGTTGGATGTCCAGGTGACGACCTGGGAGTCCGGGTCGGGGAATATGTCGAGCGCCCTGCCCGATGCCACCAGGGTGTGGGTGCCGCTGAGGACCGGGTTGGCTGACGCAGTGAAGGATGCTGTGCCCGTGGGGGTGCTGGACGATGCGGAGTGACTGGGGCTCCCCGGAGAGCTTTGGGCGGTATCTGGCAGTGCGCTCTTTCCGGTCGGTCTGGTGACGGTCGGGCCGGGTGTCGGTGTGCTGCCGGGGGGCCGGGTGGTTTGCCGAGCCAGATCTGCGCGGGGGAGCCGGCGCGGGCCTTGAGAGCCACGGTGTCCGGGCGGTCGTGGGCGTGTTCCGGGGTGAGGAGCAGGTGCGGTGCGGCGGAGGTGGCGATTTCGCCCGCGCACGGATCGGCATTGGGCGCCAGGTCCGTGACGGGGAGGATGATGTCCTCAGCCAGCCCCAACAAGAGGACGGTCGGTGCCGGAACGGCCTTGGTCCGGTCGATGACAGTGCCAAGGGCGTGCTCGCTGCCGGCCTGTACCGCCAGGAGGTACTCGAAAGCGAGCTCCGCCTCTTCGGGGGTCAGTGGCGTGCGGGGCTGCGCGTACGGTATTCGGATCTCCTCAACAGGCTAGCCGCCGTGCCGATCACGGCGCCTGACCTGATGCTCAGGCCGTGCCCCTGTGGATAAAGTCCGGAGATTTCTGCGCAGGCACGGCCTGGCCGTCGACGGCGGCCGCACCAGAGGCGGGGGAGGAGGTGCGCCTGCTCGCCAAGGACGGGTTGGCCGCCGCCGGCCTTGAGTTGGACCGGGGGCCGGAGGAGATGGGCGGCATGCCCAAGAGCGCGGGCCGCTCGGGTGCCTCGCACGCGATGACGGTCAACGAGACGGTCATCGCGATGATCCGTCCGAAGCCCGACCTGGACCTGGTGGCCGGGGAGCCGGCCGAAGCCCTCGAGGTCGCCCAGGCTTGGGTCGATGCGCCCGACGGGATCGGCGGCCTCACCTCCTACGCCACCGAGGTCGCTCTCCCGGCGACAGGCACGTGGAAGAACCCGGGCGTGGGATGTGCGTGGGCCGACATCGTCCTCATCGCCCCGGAGGCCGGGTTGCCGCTGTTGTGCATCGAGGCCGACAACTGCACCGAAGACGCCGCGAAAATAGCGGCGAAGTTCGACAAGTACATGCGCCACTTTTACCGCAAGGCCAAGGACACCGACGGCCAGGACAAGCCGATGTGGCGCACCCGCTGGTCCGCCCCCGATCCCCAGTGGGGCGACGCGACGCACCCGCCGGTCCTGCTCGTCTTCAACCAGGTCGGCCCGCGGCCCGCGCTGAAGCAGATGGAGAAGGTCGCCGCCCTCACCCGCGAGCACTGGCGGGGCCAGGAGGCCGACGGCTTCCACCTCTACAACGGGAAGATGCCGATCGTGGCGACCACGCTGGAGCTGCTGCGCGAGCACGGACCGGCCGGGCCCGCGTTCTGGCGCTTCGGCCGCGCGGACCTACAGAACCTCCGGGACGCGATCGGCAACCCCCGCCGGGATACTGCCCTCGCCCGCCGCGCCGAAGACGCGCGGCGCCGTCTCGCGCAGGAAGCAGCCGAACGCGAGGCGCAGCGTCCGGTGTGCGCCGACTGCAGGACCAAGTTCTCCGATGACGGGTGGCAGGCCAGCATCGCGGTCGACTGGGGCCGCGGGGCAGCCACCCGCGCCTGTGCGACGACTGCAAGACCCGGGCGCTCGAGGCGGAACGGCAGGCCGAACAGGCCGAACGCGAGCGCCAGGAGCAGGAGCACCAGGAGGAGACGCAGGCCTCGAAGGCCGGCGGCTGGCTCGGACGCTGGCGCAGCTGACCCGGGCAAGCCTCCCGGCAGCGCGAGGCTTGCCCAGAGCCGCCTGGGCAAGCCTCCGTTGTCGGTGGCGGCTGCGAGGCTGGAGGGCATGGACAGCGACGATGAGCAGCTGTTGCGCGGCCGGATCTACGGCACCGACTACGACCACCCCGGCCCGAAGCCGGGACGGAGCTACGCCGAACTGGTGGGCGGCCCGCTGGACGGACTGCTGCTCGACATCACCGGCTGGAGGCCGGAGGAGATCGACGACGGTGTCTCCCTTCTCACAGAGCTCGGGCAGTTCGGCCCCGGAGGCCGGGCGCTGTATGACCCGCGCCCCGGCGATCCGGCCCGCTGGGACTGGGGCGGCGACAGCCCCTGACCACCTGCACTCGGTCGGGTGAAGACACGGCAGCGGCGGAATTTGCTTGGCAGCCCAGGCGTAATGCCGTACATGGACCCCATCAACGAGGCGCACGTGAGCGAGCCGGGCCTGCTCGTCGTCGACGTCGCGGCCGCCGACGACGCCACCGCCACCCACATTCTCGGCACAGCCGAGCGCCCCCAGGAGGCAGACATCTGATGAGCGGCATCGAAGAGACCACTGCCCCCGTCCAGCTCGGGGACCTCACTGCGGCACACGCCTCTGTCACCCTGCTGGAACGACTGGCCGACAAGCTCGGCGGCCGGGCGTCGGTCACCGCCGTGTACGGCGAACCGGTCACACGGGACGGCATCACCGTCATCCCTGTCGCCCGCGTCGGTTTCGGGTTCGGAGGCGGCGCGGGACGTGAAATCGGCACCGCCAACTCGGGCGAAGGCGGAGGTGGCGGAGGCGGAGCCGAGGCCAGGCCCCTCGGCTTCATCGAGATCAAGGACGGCGCCGCCATCTACAAGCCGATCCGCGACCCCTGGGTCGACATCGCACTCCCACTCACGGCGCTACTGGCCGGAATCGTCGGATTCAAGTCCGTGCGCCACTTGTTGCGGATGAAGAACCGTCGCCACTGAACCGTATGCCGGGAGCCGGAACATCGCCTTAGCTCAGCCTGCTGAGCTGACGGACAAACGGACAACCTCAAACCCCCGCCATAACTGGGGAACCGACGAAATGCGGTACGCCGGGTGACGGAATGCGTGGAGTGGGGTCAGTCCGCCGGCCGACCGCTGCGGGGTCGCCGGCGGTGCGTGGGTCCGGCGGCTTACAGGCCGCCGGCCTTGACCGGGAACTTCTGGATCGTCGCGACGACGATGTCGGGCTTGTCGGGGGCGACGAAGTCGACCGGCTTCTTCAACTGGAACAGGTCGCCCCGCGGGGGGTACTGGGTCAGCTGCGTGGTGAGCGTGAACGTGTCCTTCGTGGACAGGGTCAGCGGCTCGCTGCCCGGCTGGTCGATGACCATGGTGCAGGGGCTCATGACCAGGGTGCACTCGTACCTGGGCGGGAACTGCTGCATCAGCCTCAGCAGACTGGCCGGATCGACGTCGACGTCGTTCTGCTCGATGGTGATGGTGCCGCCTTCCGCTCCCCCCTCGTCCAGCGCGGGGAGTTCCGCGGTCATCCTGAAGCCGATCAGCCGCAGACGCACGCTGTTGATCGGGTCGTCCGGGTTGACGTCGACGCGGTGCTTCCAGCCTCCGCGAAAGTCCACGGAGACCAGCTTGTTCCGGATCTGCAAGGGGGTGTTGATGGCAAGGGCGCTGCACGGGATCTCGGCGCCGATCGGGGGAAGAGCAGGCATGCGGCATTCCTTCGGGTAGCGGGGCGGGGATGGGGACCCATCACGCTCACCCTTGGGCCCGGCACGCCCCCCACGCGAGCGTCGTCGTCCATGCAGACCACAGATTCACCCCATCGCGTCCCGCCCCCCAACAAGCACCGTCGGGAGCGAGGCTCTGCTGATGACGCGGCGCATCTGCGTACGGAGCTCACCGGGAATCTCCACGTCTCTACGCGGGATCGTCACTCGGTAGCGGCCGTATTTCAGCAGGTCAGCCCATTCCGTCGGTTTCCCAGACGAGTACGTGGTTGCGGGGCGCCTCGAGGTCCTCTGCGTCGAAGCCGGGTGCGCTGATGTGGTGGAGGTGCTCGGTGAGCGTGGCCGCGATCGTCTCCCACTGTGAGGAGCGGTTCGTGAAGGCCTCGTCAGCCTGCACGCTGCGGTCGTTCGTACTGAACCGGGCCCTGAGATCCCGGCCTGTCACGTCCACCCCCGAAAGATGATCACCAGCAGGGTCAACCTATGCCCGCGCTGCGGGGTTTAGGGAGTCCGCCCTGCCGCCGTGGCCAGGCTGGGCGGCGGTTTCCGGCCTGCTCGTGCACTGAAGGTCCGTGACGGCACCGGGCCGGGCAGGCGGGCCGGGAGGACAATGGCGGCTCCCATTCATGATCAAGATCGAGGGGGTTGTCGTGACCGGCACACCAGATGAGCCCGACTTCTCCGGCCTGGAAGGCGGCGATGAGCAAGCGGCGGAGGATGCCGTCCAGGAGGTGGTGAACTGGTACAACACTCAGATCATTACGGAGCGCCGCGCACCAGTGCCCGGCGAAGAGCGTGTCGAAGAGCTGAAGGCCGGCCGTCAGGCCGCGCTCGCCGACCAGGCGCAGCTGGTGACCGCCGACCCGGAGGAAGCCGAGCAGATCGCCGCCGTTTATGCGGCGCGGCTGAAGGAGCTCAAGGAGTCGTAGCCATGGGCCTGTAGCGGGACGGGCAGGGGCCAGACGGGCGGGTGCGGCCGGTCGATGCGGGCCGGCTGCACCCGAGGCGGCATCAGGGGCCGGGCGAGAGCGGCGATGTCGTCCAGTTCGGCCCGGTGCTGCGGGAGCACACGGCGCAGCGCCTGGTGGAGGCGGAGAAACGCGCCATGTACGGGCGGAGCCGTTCCGCGGCGAGCGCCCACGATGCCCGGCCCAAGCCGCCGGTTTCGTGGCGGAGCAGGGCCTGCCCGTCCCTGCGGATCATGGTGATTGCCGCGATCTGCGGGTGTCGTTCGGCGATGGCGACGACGTCAGCGAGCGCGTGGAAGCAGGTGTCGTGCCCGGAGCGCGTGGTGAACCGGCCGGTGCCGCCGAGCTGCACCGCCCGGGCGTACCGCAGTGCGGTGGCGAGCCGGCTGTCGGCCTCGCGGACGGCCAGGACGACGAGCTCGACCGGATAACCGTCGACCGCGAACCTGAGACGACCGCGTCGCGGTCCACCAAGACCTCGATGGTGCGGACGTTCCGTTCGAAGTAGCCCGCCTCGGACTATGCCTTGGACAGGGTGTTCGGCGTGATCTTCGCGTAGTACTGCGTGGACTGCGGGGAGCGATGTCCAAGCCAGGCTTGCAGCTCGAACAGCGTCATGGGCTCCTTGGCGTTGTAGAGCTGGCTGGCGATGGTGGACCGAGCGCGGTGGCTGGTGATGTTGCCTCGGACGTGGGCGTCCGGGACGCCTGCCTTGCGGCAGAGCAGCGCGCTCCGCCGCCGAAGACGGCGTCGCCGACGGCTGCGTCAAACGGTTTGAAGCGGGCGGGTGCCCGTGCGACGGTGACCGTTGCGGGCATGGTGTCGGTGACCCGGGTCAGCCTGTCCCAGGTTCCGCCGGTGACCGTGGGGTCGGCCAGTACGGAGACCTTGTTGGCCTTCAGGTCGATCGAGAAGGCGGTGCCCGGGACGGAGGCACGACCAGTGCCGCCACGGTCGCCGAGGCGACTGCGGAGGCCAGGATCGCGCCGGTTCGCCTGGATACCCGCCTGTGTCCGCTGCCGTTAGCGCGTCTGACGCCCACCTCACCTATTCGGAACAAGAGTCGGCATTGATGAATGCTGCTGACGGACCGGGCCGGGGTCACCTTCCAAACACACCGCGTAGCTCACCGATTCAGTTCGGTACAGATTTCCCTCGAGCTCGAAGGCTTCTTTCTTTCATTCATTGTGAAGCATGTTCGACATCTATAACATTCGTTCCGCTACGATCTCCTGAACGACACCGGAGGAGGGTCACCTTGAGCGACAGACTGCTGTCCGGAGGACTGTCCGGCCTTTCGGACGGTGAGCTGACTGCGCTGGTGCGGCAGGGCCCGCGCCGCGACTCCTCCCCCGCAGTGGCCGAGCTCTTCTCCCGGCACTGGGCGAGCGTGTACCGGTACACCGGGCTATGCACCCGCCGTCCATCGGCGGCGATCGAACTGGTTAAGGAGGCGTTCCTCCTCGTTCAACGCGAGGCCCGGGACAGCGAGACTCGGCCCTTCGCCTGGTGCCCCCGGCTGCTCGCAACGGTCCTGGCCTGCGCCAGAACCTGGTCGACGAACGACCACCGTACGGATCTGAGCACCGAGCTCCTGGCCTGGCTGGACGAACCCGGCAACGCCGGCGAGGCCGAGGACGGCGGTCCCCCAACCCTCGCCCGATGGGCGTTCGCGGAACTGCCCGAGCAGAGCCAGTGCCTGCTGTGGCACAGCGTGGTCGAAGGCGATCCACCCGCCGACATCAGCCGTCTGACGGGCCAGGGCGAGCAGATCGCGGCACGGCATGAGGCGCGGGTTCGCAAGCTCTTCCGGGAGGAGTGCGTCCAAGCACACCTCACCCGCACCATTGACCCGGAGTGCCTGACCTACGGCAGCCTGCTCGATGCGGCCACCCGCAACGAGACGGCCGACCCCGGTCCACAGGACCTGGACAGGCACCTGCTGGGCTGCACCCACTGCCGGGCAGCCGCCGAGGAACTGGAGCAGTACGGTGACCGGCTGCCCCTCATCCTTGCCGGCGGAATGCTGGCCTGGGGCGCCAAACCGTACCTGGACACCCGCAAGGCGGGCGGAGTGCGGTGCGAGGTGGATTCGCCTCGCACCGCACTCCGCCCGGGGAGTCCCCCCGCGGTCCTCGCCGCCGCTGCGGGCCTGACCGCCGCCGTTCTCATCGCGCTCGCCGCGACCGTCGGCAACCTCGGCACGCATACCAACGGCAACTCAGCCTCGCCCCAGGCCGGCCCGTCATCCCGATACGCCCAACCCAACGCGATCGCCGGTGCGTCCACCGCTTTCCCTCAGCCCAGCCCACAGGTGACCGGCACCCAGCTGCGCAACGCCAGCACAGGGAAGTGCCTGGACGTCCGCGGCGGCACTCCGGCTGCCGAGGCAGACGTGGTCAGCGCCCGCTGCACCTCGGCCCCCAGCCAGCAATGGGTCTTCGGCGAAGACTCCCTGGTGCACACGGCTACGAACCCGAACCTGTGCCTGGACACCACTGGCGACGGCGGTGTGGTGCTGCACACCTGCGACCAGGGATCCAGTCGTGGCCCCCGCGACCTGCGCCTCACATGGAACACAAAAGGCGAAATATTCACCTCCACGTCACCGGAACTGGCCCTCACCTCCGTGCCCGCCAATGCCCCGGACGACGTGGTCCTGAAGATCCGTGACGGATCCACCGACCAGATCTGGCTCGGCCAGGCGCCATCCTCCAAGGAGCCCGTCACCAAACGGGCGGCCCCGTCGGACACACCGGCCAAGCACACCCCCTCCCCCCGGCCATCCACCAAGGCCCCATCGCCCTCCTCTCCCCGGCCATCCACCAAGGCCCCATCGCCCTCCTCTCCACAGCCCTCGACTCCATCCCCGACGCCCTCTGGGAACGTCACCGACGGGGGCGGCGGGATTTTCGCGGGAATGGACGGGGGCGGCGGGATTTTCGCGGGAATGAGTGGATGAATGGATGTGTCAGCGATCTTGTGTAAGTCGGGTGGTGTCATTGGATGCTGAGCCGGTCCTCGAAGAACAGTGAGAACTGGTTCAGTGCCTCTTTCCAGTGTGCGGCGACGTGGTTGGCGTCGCGCGCTTTGGGGTTGATCTGCTCGCGGACCGCGAGGTAGAGCACCTTCAACGCGGCTTGTTCCGAAGGGAAGTGGCCGCGGTTGCGGGTCGCCTTGCGGAGCCGGGCGTTCATCGATTCGACCATGTTCGTGGAGTAGACCACCGTCCTTATGGCCGGCGGGAACGCCAGATAGGGAGTGAACTCCAGCCAGGCCGACCGCCAGGTGCGGACGATCGCGGGGTAGCGTTCGCCCAGCTCAGAGGCCGCGAACACGTCGAGGGCCTGCTCGGCGGCCTGTTCGGTTGGCGCTGTGTAGATGGCTCTGAGTGGGCGTTAAGTCCGATCTTCCTCGGTTCGTGATCGCTCGATCGTGGTACTGACCGCCGTACGAGGCGCCGGGTGGGCATGTCCATGTTGAGATGCGAGGTGTGAAGAGAGAGCCGTACCTCAGCGACTTATCGGACGAGCAGTGGGCGTTGATCGAGCCGATGATCACGGCCTGGAAGCAGGACCGGGTGGCGCGGTCAGCGACGGACGGCCCGGGCTCCTGCGACCTGAGGGAGGTCGTGAACGCGATCTTCTATCAGAACCGGACGGGCTGTCAGTGGCGCTATCTGCCCCACGACTTTCCTGCCTGGTCGGCGGTGTTCTACTACTTCGGCCTGTGGTGCGAGGACGGGCTCGACCAGCGGATTCAGGAACTCCTGCGCTGCCAGGTGAGGGAGAGAGCCCGGCGATTAGAGGACCCGTCCCTCGTGATCATCGATACCCAGTCCGTCCGCGCGGCTGCCGGTGTCCCGAAGACCACGACGGGACTGGATGCCAACAAGAAGGTGTCGGGGCGCAAGCGGGGGCTGGCCGTCGACGTGCTGGGGCTGATCATCGGCATCGTCGTCCTGGCCGCATCCACCCATGACAACGCCGCCGGCACCGCCCTGCTCGACCAGGCCGCCGAACGCTGCGGGATGCGGCTGGAGAAGGCCCTGGTGGACCAAGGCTTCAAGGACGAAGTCGTCATCCATGGCGCGTTGAGGGACATCGACGTCGAGGCCGTCCGCCGCAACCCGGCTGACCAGGGCAAAGGCTTTGTCCCGCAGCCCAAGCGGTGGGTGGTGGAGCAGACGAACCGCACGCTGCTGCTGCACCGGCGTCTGGCCCGTGAGTACGACCACCGGCCCGACACCTCCGTCTCGCGCGTCTACTGGGCCTCCACCGCGAACATGACCCGCCGCCTCACCACACCGAGTCCCACCTGGCGCGACACCCTCGCTCTGGCCGCGTGAACGTCACCGAACTCCTCGCCGGCCTCCAGGCCCAGCATGACGAGGTCACCGCCCGAGCCGCAGAACTACGCGGTCAGATCGAGCACTTGACCGCTGCCCTGGCCGAGACCCAGGCGCGACTCGCTGACCTGGACACCACCCGGAAGGTCATCGCGGAGGCCGCGCCGGCAGGAGCCGAATCCGGCCCGCCCGAGACCAGCACCGCCTACCAGGCCATCG